>JAJRDJ010000050.1 GCA_028678445.1 Methylococcaceae bacterium | reverse complement strand
GGATCGTCAGAAAAAAGAGGCTCGTGAAGAGGGTAATCCAGATGCCAAGGGTCCATTCGGGCAGTGTAGCGATAGCCCACCGATGGAAGCGATACCAGAACAGGCCAGTGACGTGAAAGTCCCCAAGCATGCGCCGTGCCCATCCGGTCTTCGGGCCATGCGGAGGGGCTGCGATCTTGACGTTCATTCGTATTGATCAAGATATTTTTTCGGCCCTGCATAATTCAAATTACTACGACCCTTAGGGTAGCCAACCAATGGCTTTTCCAGCGCTGCCTGCCGTTCCCACTCCGCGCGTAGACAGCGCAGAATGCCATACTCGTATTTGCCTTCAAACGCCTCATACAAGTGCTTCACGCCGCGTTTTTCCTCATCCGGCAAGCCTTGCCAGACCTGCTCAATCCGGGTCAGGTCCGCAACGCCAAGGCCGACGACCTCGCGGACCGCCAGGAGGCCGTGCTGTATCCCAGTGGCCAGGTGTTCAAGAATCGTGCTGGTTTTAAGTTCGCGTCGCGCCGCGATTTGTTCGGCGTTCATCCCGCGCCGGAACAGGGTGAGCGTTTCCGTGGCCGTTGCGTTCAGCCCGGTAACCGAGGGCGATGGCCCGGGATGCGGCCTGATGACCTTCAGAAAATCCGCGCCATAACGTTCGAGCTTCTTTTCGCCCACACCCGATAGCTTCCCCATCTCCCTAAGGCTCCGGGGTCTTTGCTTGACCATGTCGAGCAGAACGGTGTCATGGAAGATGACATAGGGCGGCACGCCCTGGGTTTCCGCAAGCCGCTTGCGCAGGTCCCGCAGCGCCAGCCACAGCCGGTGGTTTGCGGGATCGGCCAAGGTGGTGCTGGTGCTTGACTCTCGCCGCTCCAGCTGCTTTTCCTCATCGCGCCGCAACAACACCCGCTCTTCTCCGCGCAGTACGGACCGGCAGGCATTGGTCAGCTTGAGGGCGCCAAACGCCTCGTGATCCACGTTCAGGTAACCCAGGGTGAGCAGTTGCCGGAAGACGGATAGCCATTGCTTGTCGTCCAGGTCGGAGCCGATGCCGTAGGTGCTCAGGTGGCGATGCCCCAGCCGCTCTATGCGCTCGCTGTTTTTGCCCCGCAAAATATCGATAAGGTGCTGCGCGCCGAAGCGCTGGCTGGCCCGGTAGACGCAGGACAAGGCCTTGCGCGCGGCTTCCGTCCCATCCCAGGTGGCGGGTGGGGAGAGGCAGTTATCGCAGTTGCCGCAGGGTTCGCTGAGTTCTTCGCCGAAATAGCGCAACAGCGTCTGGCGACGGCAGGAGGTCACCTCGCACAGGCCGAGCATGGCGTCGAGTTTATGGCGTTCCACCCGTTTATGCCGCTCATCGGCTTCCGAGCCCTCCACCATCTGCCGGAGCGTGATCACGTCCTGCAGGCCATAAACCATCCAGGCATTGGCGGGCTCGCCGTCGCGACCGGCGCGGCCGGTTTCCTGATAGTAGGCTTCGGGGCTTTTAGGGAGGTCGAGGTGGGCGACGAAGCGGACATTCGGCTTGTCGATGCCCATGCCAAAAGCAATGGTCGCAACGATGATGACGCCATCGTCCATCAGAAACCGGCGCTGGTTACGTTGCCGCACTTCGGTCGGCAGGCCGGCGTGGTAGGGCAGGGCAGTCATGCCCTGACCGGTCAGGAACTCGGCGGTGTCTTCCACTTTCTTGCGCGACAAGCAATAGACGATGCCGGCATCGCCAGGATGCTCGGCCCGCAGAAAATGCAGCAACTGGTCTTTGGCCTTGCGCTTGGCGCCAATAGCGTAACGGATGTTGGGACGGTCGAAGCCGCTACAGAAAATTTCCGCCTGGCCGAGACCCAGCCGCTCGATGATCTCCTCGCGGGTGCGAGCATCGGCGGTTGCGGTCAGGGCGACGCGGGGAATCTCGGGAAAGCGTTGATGCAGCAACGACAGCTGCAGATAGTCGGAGCGGAAGTCATGCCCCCATTGCGAGACGCAATGCGCCTCGTCAATGGCGAAGAGGCTGATCGGGGTTTGCGAAAGTAGCGCGAGGAAACGCTCGGTATTGAGGCGTTCCGGGGCTAAGTACAACAGGTCCAGTTCCCCCGCGACAAACTGCCGCTCGATGCGGCGCTGATCGTCCAGCCCCAGGGTGGAATTGAGAAAGGATGCCTTCAAGCCCAGTTGCCGAAGCGCTTCGACCTGATCCTGCATCAGCGCGATGAGCGGTGATACGACCACCCCCGTTCCTGGCCGGACCATGGCGGGGATCTGGTAGCAAAGGGATTTGCCCCCCCCCGTCGGCATCAGCACCAGGGCATCGCTGCCGTCGATCAAGCGCTCGATAATGGCTGATTGCAGCCCGCGGAACGCCTCGTAGCCGAAAGTCTTATGAAGAATGTCCAGTGCAGTCGCTAACATGAGCGCTATTGTACGCGAAGCGCATAACTGGATGGCTTCACCCGGATCGGTGGTGTGCCGTGAGCCCAATCACGTTTGGGAGAGTTCTTGTGCCACTTTGGTGCATCTTCATTGGCATTAGCGACTTGCAGGTGCGATAGGTTGCATTTCCGTCTAAACGTGTTGTTGATTTCCGGGTCATCTATGTTGGCACAGGTCCTGCAGGTCTGCCGTTGTGCGAAATATATTTGGAGACAACACCATGAATAGGCGTAAATCTGGAAAGTCGTACCTCGGCATGGGGTGTATGGCTTTTCTCGCAACCTTGTCAGGCCAACCTGTTAGCGCGGAAGAAATCGGGGACACCACGGGTCTGGCCGACTACATTGCCGGCAGTACCGACGTGCAAGTGTTGAAAGACTACGGAATCACCTGGGGCGGTTGGCTCAACGCGAGCGTTACCGCCAATGCGAACAATCCCGCCGACGGGTTTAACGGCCCCGTTACTATGGCGGATCGGGCCGGCGAATTGCAGATGAACCAGCTCTATGGCTATCTCCAGCGGGCCGTGACGGTCAGCGGGGATGCCTGGGATTTTGGTGGTCGCTTTGACATCACCTATGGCACCGATTCGATCTTTACCCAAGCCTATGGCGTGCCGGCTTTTGATCCACGCTCGGGCCAACCGCTGAATCGCGGTAACTACGACCTGCACCTGACCAGTTGGAGCGACCGTTTCTACGGTCTGGCCCTGCCACAGGCCTATTTGGAAATGAATTTACCGGTCGGCAACGGGCTTTCGGTCAAAGCCGGTCACTTCTATACCATCATCGGCTACGAAGTCGTGACAGCGCCTGACAACTTCTTCTTAACGCACGCCTACACCATGCAATATGGCGAACCCTTCACCCACACCGGGTTACTGGGTACCTATGCCTTCGATGAAAACTGGACTGCCAGTGCGGGCGCCGTCACCGGCAGTGCGACGGGCGGCTGGGATGGTAATTTCAATACCCAGCTCAGCAACTGGAATTTCCTCGGCGGCGTTACCTGGACCAGCGACGACAAGGATTACTCCATGAACCTCAGCTCCACCGCCGGCGCTCGATCAGCCAACGCCAGCACGGCTTGGGCGATGTACAGCCTGGTTGGCAAGGCCAACTTTCTGGACAGCACCTTGCATTATGTGATCCAGCATGATCATGGGTATGCCGATGATGTCATCACGGGGAACGGTCTTACTAATTTGGGCAATGGCACGGCCGCTAGCGCCACTCAGAATGCCGAATGGTATGGCATCAATCAATATTTGACGTACGACGTCCTGGATAACCTGGGTGTGGGTGTGCGCGCCGAGTGGTTCCGTGACAACAATGGCTTCCGCATCTGGGGTCCGGGCCGTTGCGGCGCCAGCATCAATGCCAATACCGAAGGTGTTGGCGTCCCGTACGCCTGTAACATTAATAACTTGAACTCCTACCCTTGGGCGGGTGCCAATTACTATGCACTGACCGCAGGTCTGAACTACAAACCGGTGAAGTGGATCAACTTACGGCCGAATTTCAGATATGACTGGTCAAGTCAGGAAACCTTCATGAGCGCTACCCCGGGTAAGCAACTCGATAACCAATTCACCTTCTCGGCCGATATTGTCATCACATTCTGATGAATATCCGGCTGGAGCAGGGTTGAAAGTCATTAACTTCTGGAGAGTCATGATGAATAAAGTCAAGCCATGGCATCGTTCTGTCCTAGTATTGGTCAGCTTGTATTTATTAACCGGATGTGCCGGAAAGGCACCAGTCAATCCCAGTGGCGCCGCTATCGAGAAAACCTTGAAGGATGCGGAAAAGGATGCCAGGTCCGGTAACGAGGCAAAGGCGGTAAAGGAAATCGATGCGGCGGAACAGGCGCTCATCAAGGAAGACAAGCAGAAGCCATACCCCATTCCCAACAAACAATGGTCAGGCGAAGATGCAAAGGCGCACGCTGACAGTGATGCTATCAAAGAGTTGAACCGGGCCAAGCGCGACGCCAAAGCCAAGAGGGCTGGCGATTCGGCAGATGAGTTAAAAAAGGCGCTTAAGGATGTGGAGATCAAGGAGGGAAACTGAAACCGCGAGACATTGGAAGACACAATAAAACCACCTACTTCGGCAGGTGGTTTTTTTTCGTCTGGTCCGGGGCAAATGGATGACAGATCAAGGCCTTGAGGAGTGGTGTGAGGCCATGACTGATGAGGCGGCAAGAGAAGATAGTGTAAAGTTTCGCGGCCCTTGCGTTCTGAGCCCTTGGATATTGCGAAGGACGGACTGGAGATAAAGATTCTGGAAAGACTGGATGAGCCCGGTTTGACAAAGATATACGTTCAAGCATTTACGGGCGGCTTCGCGAGATCGTCCTCGGTGGCAGCCCTCAATATCGCGATGGCATGACCTCAATCCAGATCAAGTGCCTGTTGGTCATGGCCGTTTTGGCGCTGATCGGCTTTGGTCCGCTCTCCCTGACCTGCCTGATTGGGTTTTATATTCTGGCGGCGCGGCCCAACTGGTTTCTGGTGGTGGTGTGTGAGCTTTACCGGGATTCCGCCATCTCAACAGCGGGGCCAGCCTTCGCAACCAGCGCAAGGAGTCCGGCGGTCGTGGTACGCGTAAAAACCGCCGTCATTCTGCTCACGCTGCTGATACTCGATATCGCGCCGGTACCGGTGACCGGAACGATCGGGCTCTTTGTCATCCTGACTCGACCGGCCTGGTTCGAGCGTCTGACGTATGCCATATATGGCCAACCTGGCCTGGCGAGATAGCCGAGAATTTCGGTGGTTGTGTTGCTCGTGCAATCAGCGTCCAGACCCGAATCCTCGCATGCGAAAGTGTGTCTTCGCTTCGCTACAATCGTGCTTGCGGTATCATTCGCGCATTTTCAGGCTGGCGCGTTCCGGCCCTTCAGCTCATTCCCCACCAAGTAACCCTCGGAGTCTCATGGATCGCGCGTCATGTTTGCCCAAAATTCCTCCCACCTTGCCCGGTGCCTGGCCGCTCCTGGGTCATATTCTGGACTTCGGCAAGAATCCGCACGATTTCATGATGCGGTTGCGCGCGAAACTGGGGGATGTAGCCGAGTTCAAAATGTTCCACCAGGATATGGTGCTGATGACCGGCGACAAGGCCAGCGAAGTGTTTTACCGGTCCCCGGACGAGACGCTGGATCAAGGCGCGGCTTACAAGATCATGACGCCCATCTTCGGCGCCGGCGTGGTATTTGATGCGCCCATCAAGAAGAAGAACCAGCAGTTGCAGATGCTCATGCCAGCGCTTAGGGATAAGCCCATGCGCACCTACTCGGATATCATCGTTGAGGAAGTCGAGAATATCATCGGGCCCTGGGGTGACTCGGGTGAAATCGATCTGTTGGAGTTCACCAAGGAACTGACCATCTATACCTCCAGCCATTGTCTGCTGGGCCCGGAATTCCGCCATGAACTGAACAAAGAGTTTGCCGAGATTTATCATGATCTGGAGCAGGGAATCAAACCGATTGCCTATGTCTTCCCCAATCTGCCCCTGCCGGTCTTCCACCGCCGCGACAAGGCTCGGGCCCGGTTACAGGGACTGGTGACGGAGATCATGGAGCGCAGGGCAAAAGCGCGCTCGGAGAGTCCGAATGTGTTTCAGACGTTGATCGATGCCTCCTATGAAGACGGCAGCAAGCTGACACCGCACGAAATCACCGGCATGCTGATCGCCACCATCTTCGCCGGGCATCACACCAGTTCCGGTACGAGCGCCTGGGTTCTGATCGAGTTGCTGCGGCATCCCGAGTGGATGCAGGCCGTGGCCGACGAACTGGAGGGTCTGTTTGGCGAGGATGGGGCCGTGACGTTCGAGTCGCTCAGGCGGATTCCCAAGCTGGAATGCGTTCTCAAGGAGGTGTTGCGCCTCCACCCGCCCCTGATCATTCTGATGCGGAAGGTGCTGCAGGATTTCGAAGTGCAGGGCTATACGATCAAGGCGGGTAAATTCGTCTGCGC
>JAJRDJ010000316.1 GCA_028678445.1 Methylococcaceae bacterium | reverse complement strand
TATGGTTTGGCGAAGCGATTCAGCAAAACAGCGCCTCAAGTTTCTTCCTGACTTATCATGTCTTACCCTTTGAAATATCGATTTCTTTCAATACCATATTTTTTAACATTGAAGAGAGAATTCATCTTAACTTCAGCGCCCGCGGGCAATGTCCAATCCAAATGGAAATACCGCTACATGTTGGAGTACTATTAGCAACCCTCTCAAGTTCGTCTGGCGGGCACCTTATAGAACATCGATTACTCGCCGGACAGGAAATAACGCGTCAAGGCCTCGGCGTCGAAGCGGTCGATGAGGAAGAACGGCGACCGGCCGTGTTGGCGGAATACCTGAGCCAGTTCATCCCGTCGTTGAGCGTAACGCTCCCGGAACTGGTCCCGAAGCCGAGGCCGCATGAAGAGACGCCGTTTGGCACCGGTTTCCATGTCTTCGATCAACACCAGGCCGAATGACGGCAAAATTGCATATTCGGCGCTATCCCAGACCACTACGGGCACTACATCGTGGAGGGTCAGGGTGGCCAGAATGCTTTCCAACTGGGCCAGGGGGAAATGAAAGTCGGAAACAAGAAACACCAGCGCCCGCTGTCTGCCCAAGCGCTCCGCTGCGGCCAATAGGCCCGTCGACTGCCGCCCAATGCGCGGAAAACCCAGCAAGCCATCATACAGTTCGGGCACTCCGCCTTTGTGCAAGCGTGTGGGGATGAATAGTTCCTCGCGCACGCGCTCGTCGCCGCCGATGAAGCCGAATCGGTCCCCGTGCCGATAGGCCGACCAGGCCGCCGAGGCCGCAAACCGTGCGACGTTTTCCGGTTTGTCGCCTACTCCGCTGTAGCCCATGGAGGCGGACAGATCGGCGATGACCACGACCGGGATGTTGCTGCGCTGGCGAAAGGTGCGTACGGAGAGCTGGCCGAAGGGATCGCTGATACTGGCGCGGATGTCGATATGACGGGCATTGGGGCTGGCGGAAAACGGTACCAGTCCGGCAAACTCCTCGCCGCCCCCGAGCTGATTACTGGAGTGGGCACCTGGGTGCGGACTGGCCGCGCGCCAGGGAATGATGTAATGGAATTCTTCGATCACGGCGGCACCCGTGCCGAACGGGTCAAGGCGCAGCCACGTGCCGCAATAGGCCATCGATGAGTTCGCGAATGATCGTTTCGCGACGCAATTCGTACACCGGGGCGAAAAAGATACGGTGCGCGATGGTTTCCGGAAAAACGCTTTGGAGGTCCTCGGGGATCATATGCGCCCTGCCCTCCAGCCAGGCATGCACACGCGCGGCGCGCATCATCATGCTCATACCGCGCGGACTGGCACCGGCCAGAATAAGCCGGGTCATATCTGCACCCTCGATGCTGATACCAAAATCAGCAGGCTTGCGGGTCGCGGCCCAGAGATCCAGCGCGTACGCTTGCAGGGCTTCGCTAGCCTGGATCTGGGTCTGTATGACGGGGGCGATATCGGCGATCTCACGATAGGGCAATACACCCGGCTGGACGGTCTCGATCAGCCGGTCGACGTCATGGAAGCGCGGATTGAACATCAACTCGTTCTGCAATTCCGGGTCGGCAGGCGCCGCGATGTGCAATTCCATCAGGAACCGATCCCGCGCCGCCGAGGGAATCTCGAAGGTTTCTTCCCGCTCGATGCGGTTCCGATCGGCGAAAACCTGTAGATAGGGGAAGTGATATTCCCGGTTGAAGGCGGAGACACTGCGCTCGGCCATAACGCGCAGGAGGAGGGAATGCACCTGTGGACGCGCCCGGTTGACCTCGTTGAAGAAGAACACCGATAGCAGTTCGCCGTGCTTGAGGATGGGACCGGGATCGACTTGCGGCCGGCCCTGCTCGTTGATGTAGGTGTGATAGATGAGATCGGCAGGCATCAGGTCGATGGTTCCCTCGACACGCTCGTAAGCCCCACCCAGCGCGCGGGCCACTGCCCTGAGCAGAGTGGTCTTGCCAACCCCGACATCTCCTTCCAGCATGATGTGGCCACGGGCAAAGGTGCCTAGGGTAATCTGGCGAATCGCCGAATCCAGCCCAATAACGGCCTTGCCGATTTCCCGCTCGAAATCGATGGCGCGCTGCCGCCAATCGGCCAGGAGGTGATCTTTGTCGTAACTCGTCATTGTCACAGAACCTTAAAACAAAGAATGGCGTTGGCAAATGCCGTCAAGGTTGGGAAATCCCAAGTCGGTTTCCTGCATTGATCTACCGCATGGGTCGATAACATAGCAAAAACCCCGCGTGTGCGGGGTTTTCTGCGCCGCTCGGGGATGCCGGAAAAAGGGCAACCCGGGTGAGAACGATCAGGCGCCGGCCTTGCCGCCCTGCTCTATCAATGCGTCACAGCGCTTGATCTGGGCATGGCCGAAATCAACGATTTGTCTGCCGATATCCACTACCAGTTCACATAAAGCGGGCATCTTGGAGATCGTGAGACCCAAATAACCGATGGCGCCTATGCCCAGCACCGAAGCAATGGCGGTTGGCAACCCGATGGCATGTAAAATACGGATCACCTGAAATAAAACGTCCAGTGGCAACAGCAATATAATGCCGACGTAGATCAGCGCCGTCAGCGTGAAAAAAACGAAGGTTATGAATTTGAAGACCTTCACGAGTGTCTGCTCGAGTTTCATATTTTTTGTTCCTGTCTTTAGCAAAACCTGTCCCGGAGTGAATTTCGCTGGCTTGCCACCTTCAGCCCAGCATCCAGCCATGAGCCTTCATGTAACCATACTCGGGCAAAACCGGACGAATTCTAGCATACGCGCCCCATCATTCCACCCGCACGGATTCTGCCGGTGTTCGCCGAGTTACGACCCCGGACAGGGCTGACGGTGATGTGCATGCGGGTTGATTTTCGGGCAAAACTTCGGCGCGTGGGTTATCTTTCGCAACACCACGCATAAATCAAGGGGATTCACCATGTTCACATACCGATTCCACGGCCTGCCATGGCTCACCGTCGCCCTGCTGATCCCGGCCGCTGATGCCCGGCCCCCGATGCCGCTTGGACATCATGGCGGACTTGTCACCCAATGTACCGAACCCAGCTTTTTCGAGGAAACACCCGGTAAAGAGGCCCAGGTAACGACACTCGAGAAATTCTCGTTCACGGCATCGGACAACACCGAGCCTGACTACCTGGAGGCGTGGGTCAATCTGCAGCCCGTCGCTTTAACGATCACGCCCCAGCGTAGCGGCCGCCTGACGGTCGAGGGGAAGCTGGCCGCGCCCATCACCGAAGGCCGGGCCTGGATCAAGGTGATCGGGTATAGCCGCGATGGCTGCGAGCTGATTCATACCTGGAACGTCTACGCCGGCCATTGACGGCCATAGCCAGCTTGGCGACTGCCTCCTGGTGTGAAGAAGACCGCATCCCATCCTGACCCGGTTCACCCTGCCAAGCCCTTACCCAGCGACGGAGCTCGCCTCCTTCATTCATGTTCACCGATTTTTCCAAAAAAGCCCAGCGGCATGACCAGACCTCCGCGCCAAGGGACCGGCTTTTCCGGGTAGCAAAATGCCTGGCCATTGGGCTGGTGGTGGGCCCAATCCTGGCTGGACTGTTG
>JAJRDJ010000049.1 GCA_028678445.1 Methylococcaceae bacterium | reverse complement strand
TTGATGACCAGATCGATCATCATGCTGAGGCCCAGCGCTTCCGCTGTCCCGACCATCGTCCGCACCTGATCTTCCGGCGTTGCGGTGGACTTGGGCCGGATCAGGGCCGGATTGATGGCGAAGTAATCCTTGATCGAGTAGAGGCTGCCGGAGTTTCCCGGTTTTTGTATGGGATTCACGAAGATCCAGTCGAATCCCAGATCGGCGGCACGGCCAAGGTGGGGTGTCCATTCGTCGAGATCGCCGGCCAGGAGGGGAAACAGGTTGTAGATTATCATGGTGAAGGGTGACGGCCTATTTTTCCCGGATCAAGTCGTAGATGTTCAGGTAATCCTGCCCCGGGTGATTCCAGGAATAGTCAAACCGCATGCCGTTTTTCATCAGTTCACGGAAATGATCGGGGAACTGGTAGTAGCAGGCAATCGCCCGGCCCAGCGCCGATTCCAGCCCGGCTTCGTCATAGTCACGGAAGAGATAGCCGTTGCGTTCATGGAGTGGCCGGTGCGAGAAGTCCTTGTCGATGACGGTGTCGGCCAGCCCGCCTACCTCGCGCACCACGGGCACGGTACCGTAACGCATGGCGATGAGCTGGATCAGCCCGCAGGGCTCGAAGCGGCTCGGCACCACCGTGATGTCAGAACCGGCATAGATGAGATGCGCCAGTTCCTCGTTATAGCCGATCTCGAGGTGCACATCCGGGTTATCGTTGAACTGGTGCTTGAGTCCCCAGAAATAGGCATTGATCGAGTTGTCCGGGCTGGAGCCGAGCAGCACGAACTGACCGCCCTGCGCCAGGGTAAAGAAGAGGGAATGCCGGATCAGTTCGATGCCCTTCTGCGGATCGAGCCGGCCGACGAAGGCGACGATCGGCTTCTCATTGTCGGCGAGCAGGAGTCGTCCGCGCAGAGCCCGCTTGTTGTCATATTTTCTGTCAAGGGTGTCTGCGGAATAATGAACGGGAATCAAAGGATCGATTTCCGGGTTCCAGACTTCGTAATCAACGCCGTTCACCACGCCGCCGTATTTCATGTGATGAATGTGCAAGGTCGGCTCCAGACCAAAACCCTGCCCCTCGTCCTTCACTTCCGCGGCATAGCGAGGCGAGACCGTCGTCACGAAATTCGAATAGACGATACCGCCCTTCATCAGATTGACGGCATTCTGATTATTGTTATCCCGCAAGCGGTCGTAATGGAGGTAATAGTCAGGCCGATTCAGGCCCGTCGCGTTCAGCACCTCGGCGCCGGTGACACCCTGGTGCTTGAAGTTATGGATGGTATAGCAGACGCGGGGATGCCACAGGCCCATGCGCTGGTAGATTTCGAAGAGAAAGACGGGCACCAGCGCGGTCTGCCAGTCGTGGCAGTGGATGACATCGGGATTCTTGCCCGACTTCCAGAGAAACTCCATGGCCGCCCGCGAGAAGAACGCAAACCGCAGCACATCATCCTTAAAACCATAGACGGCGCCACGATTGAAGAAGTTGTCCTGCGAGTGCGGCTCGATGAAGAAGCATTTGCGGCCATGCACGAAGCCAAAATATACGGAGCAATGAACCGCGCCGCCATACCAGGGTACCCACAAATCATCAAAGGTGCACTGCAGACCCCAGATATGGTCGTACCGCATGCAGTCGTACTTGGGCAGGATGATCTCGACATGATTACCCCGGTGTTCCATTTCACGGCACAGGCCAAACACCACATCGGCGAGACCTCCGACCTTGGCGACCGGTGCCAGCTCGGGCGTGATGTGCACGATGAACAGCGAAGGCCGCCATGGGTAATGTTGCTCGGGCGGCGACCATTCGGGTGCGTGTTCAGGTTCCGGTTCCGGCTTGGCCGCAATCGCTTCCACAGGCGCTGGTGTGGTTTCCTTCCGAGCCGGCTTGCCGGTGTCCGGGGTGGGTTCGGGGGTTACCCGTTGCGGCTGCGGTTCCGCGGCGGGTTCCGACAGGGCCGATTTCGGTGGCGCGGGCGGTTCATCCTTGGCCGCGCTCTCGCGGCGGATCTCTGCCGCTTTCTGCCCGCCGGATGCGGGCTGCGGCGCCTCGATCCTTTCGCCAGCCACCAGCGGCTTGGTAATGGTTTTGGCGGTGGAAGTGGTCGTTGCGGGCGACACCGGGGTTGCGGCCAGAGGCGTTCCTGCCGGGGCTGGCTTGGTTTCGGAAGACGGCTGGCTCGTCGGTTTGGCTTGCACCGGCGCTGCGCTGGGGGCCTTGGCCGGTGCGGAGGCGTCGGCTTTCGGAGCGGCAGCCACTGCAGCAGATTGTGAAATGCTTCCCGGCTTCGGCGGTTCCGTCGCAGCGGCGGCAGAGGCCTGAACCGGCGCTGTAACCGGCTTGGCCGTTGACCCGGCTACCTCGGCTGGTTCTGTAACGACGGGCTTTGCCGTTGCGGTGGCTGGTTTTACGGTTGCTGATGCAGGCGCGGGGGATTGCACCAGTTTTGGTGATGCAGGCGTAGCTGTTGGAGCGGCGGGCGGTGATCCCGGGGGCGTGGCCGCTACCGGTGCGGGAGTGACCGCCGGTGCCGGTGTGGCCTTCTCGCCCTGCGCGGGTGAGGATGGGGCTTTCGCGGCGACCGTAGGCGTGGGACCGGCGGGTGGGGTCGATGCCTTGGCCGGACCGGTCACGGTCTGCGCAATGGAAGCTGAAGCCGGGGACGGCGCATTCTCTGGGGGCTGGGCCGCCATGACGGGGGGGCTCGTGATGAAAGGGGCGGTCTTGTCCCCTTTTTGCGTAGCCGCAGGAGCCTTGGCACCGGCTGTGGCCGATGGCTTCTGGCTCTCGGTGGCAGACGTCTTGGCGGTAACGGAGGATGTGCCACCCAGGTTGCTGGACTCCGCGCTAGTCTTGGCCGGTTGTTTCGGGGTAGCCGCTGTATCGCTTGCTGGCGGTTTAGTTTTTTTGGTCATGTTGATCCTGCTATCGTGGCTCTGAGTGCTGGTTCTATTACCGGGGGCATGTCATTGCATGACGGTGCGCGCATGATACCGTGCATTGAGCCTTTAGTGACCCCTCTACAGCCAGCCATGATGCTTCACTTGATTGGGAGCGCTCAGGCGGTTTGGATTTTAGCCGCTAATAGTCTCCGCCAGTCGCCCGGGCAGGACGGAAATCGGCTGACTGAGTATTCAATTTTATTATCAGGTTATTGAAAAACGATATTTCTCTTGCATGAAGCATGGCTATAGAGTGGCTACCAGTGTGAAAGAAGGCCCATATTTGCCACTGGGCAACGCCCTATGCGCGGTTTTCCCCTTTAACGGCAGCTGTGGCGGCCTTGATTCCACCCCGTAACAACTGACCCCGGGCCACGTCTGTCTTGAGTTGCATCAAGCGCTTCCTGATGTGGACCCTGCCGTGTTGGGCGAGGGATTCGTACGCTGAACTCGCCGTCAGTAACGGAAAGCATCCAGAGCCGCCGCGTCGTCGAGTGGATCATGCGGTCTTCAACATGCAAGCTCAGGCAGTGCATGCAACTGAGCCAATCTGAGATGGGTATGCGGTTCCGCCGTGGTGGGATC
>JAJRDJ010000315.1 GCA_028678445.1 Methylococcaceae bacterium | reverse complement strand
GCCATGCCAGACGGTTTCGATGCTGGCGACGAAAATGGCGCCGACCAGAATCAGCGCCATCGGACCGGCCTCGGTAGCGAAGATAGCGGCCACCCGCTCATTGCGGGCAAAGAGATTCGGTATGACCCGGGCCGTCGCATCGTTGACGCTAAACAGCCGTCCCGGGATATGTACCATCTCCTGGAGTGTGCCAGCAAGCGGCATATGCAGCCGATGGTAATCCCGGGGGGAGAGGTAAATGGTCGCGAAAGTGCCATCGAGGTATGGGGCGGCGCGGGCCGAATCTCCACCGAGCAGGTCTACTACGCTGTAGTCCCTGCCTTTGGCCTGGATGATGCGGCCCTCAGCGATAGTTCCGGCCTGGCTCAGAAAGCCGTCGGCTGGCGAGGCGAGTGCGCCTGGCTTCCGGGTGATTGGCCGCGCCTCCGGCTTGAGTGGCCGGGTGAAGAATTCATTGAAGCAGCCATAGCTGTTGATATCCGGCTCCAGGGCCTCCGCCAGATTGACGTGGTACATCTGGGTGATGGCGCGGATAAACAGGTTCTTGAAGGCGGGATTCCTACAGTGCGTCAGGTGGCCCATTAGCCGGGACAGGGGGTGGTGAGGCAGGGGATATTGCCCGAGGACAAATAGTTTTTCCAGGAGGGGCATGGCTTGAGTGTGATGAGAAGGTTCAGGGCGAGCCGCTGTGCGGGAAGTGCCCGGGCATGGCCGCGGGCAGCGGCATTTTTCATGAGCAGGCGGCTCGGCGTCAACACGTATTCCCGGACGCCATTCACGCGCGGGTCCATCGCCGTCTCCTCACTGGAGTGATTGACCACAGCCAACGCAACGGAGAACACGGGCATAATGCCGATTTTCCAGCCCGGAGCGGGCGACACTCACAGGGGCCATCATGTCAGATTCTTCACTCACCATTCTGGTTACCGGCGGCGCGGGGTATATCGGTTCGCATACGTGCGTCGAACTGCTGGAGGCAGGGCATCGCGTAGTCGTTTATGACAATTTTTCCAACAGCTTTCCGGAAGCGGTGGAGCGGGTCCGGATGATTGCCGTCGGCGATTGTGTGCTGGTGCATGGCGATGTCCGTGATCAGCACTTGCTCGAAGCGACCTTGCGTCAGTACGACTGTCAGTCGGTCATCCACTTCGCCGGACTCAAGGCGGTGGGCGAGTCGGTCGAAAAACCGCTGGACTATTACGACAACAACGTCATTGGCACGCATCGGCTGCTCAGGGCCATGCAGACGACCGGAGTCAGGACACTGGTTTTCAGCTCCTCGGCGACGGTTTACGGTGATCCCCACTTCCTGCCATTGACCGAGACGCATCCGCTGTCGGCCACCAATCCCTATGGGCGGACCAAGCTCATCATCGAAGAGATGCTACGCGATCTCCATCGGTCCGAACCGGACTGGAAGATCGCCATTCTCCGCTACTTCAACCCGGTGGGCGCCCATGCCAGCGGCCTGATTGGCGAAGATCCGCAGGGTCTCCCCAACAACCTCATGCCTTTTGTCGCTCAGGTGGCTGTCGGGCGGCGCGAGCGGCTCAATGTCTGGGGCAATGACTATCCCACGCCGGACGGTACCGGTGTAAGGGATTACATTCACGTGGTGGACCTCGCCAAGGGGCATCTATGCGCCTTGGACAAGCTGGCCAAACCGGCCTGTCTGGCGATCAATCTCGGGACCGGGCGGGGTTACAGCGTGTTGGAGGTAGTCAGGGCTTTCGAGCAGGCTTCGGGCCAGTCGATTCCGCTGACCATGGCGTCGCGGAGGGCCGGGGATGTCGCGGCCTGTTATGCGGAACCCGCACTGGCGGAGAGTCTGCTCGGATGGCGAGCAGAACGGGATATCGAGGCCATGTGCGCCGATCACTGGCGCTGGCAGAAGAATAATCCGCAAGGATATCGAGCCTAGCCCCACGGCATGGAGATCCGCGCAAAGCACCGATGGATTTCCAAGCCGGGTGCCGTTCGTCAGCGGTGGTTTACTCTTCCGGGGGGTGATGTGGATGACGGTGTTCGAGAAATTTCTTGTAGTTGCTATAGCTTTCGCGCGCCATTACGGCGGAGTCAAATGGCGCATTGCGGAATTTACGGAGTTCCTGGGCATGCCGAACCGAGCGCCGCCAAAACCACTGGATGCCAAAGTAACCCAAGACCGCGCCGAGATTCATGAGAATGAAACAGCCGAGCAGCAGCGGGGTACCCAGTTCCATGGCTTTTTCGATGCTGAACAGTCCCGAGAACTGATCGAAGCTGAAGGTGGGTGATCCCAGCGCCAGCGCGCCGACCTCATATGCCACATAGTAGAGCGGAAGCCAGGTCAAGGGGTTGGTTATCCAGACCAGGGCCACGGCAATCGGTAGATTGGCGTTGAAATAGATGGCGCCAATGGCGGCGATTACCTGCTGCCAGGGCAAGGGAGGCGTGTACATGGCCCAAAACCCGATGGCAAAGGCACGCGACACGGAACGGCGGTTGAGATGCCATAGATTGGGGGAGTGAAGCCGGTCGCCGAGAAAGTCCAGGGCCTTTATTTCCTTGATCTTGGCAGGGTCCGGTAGATACCGCTTGAGAAACTTCTTGGGCATGAGGCGTGGTCCTTTTTGTAAACGTCGTGTTTCCTGAAACGGCGCCTATTGTACGAAGCCCGGTTTGAAAGTTGTATGAATATTTACGCGAATAGTGCGTTGGGTGGGCTTGGGTCGGAAGGCTAACTCCACGCCAGTGGAAAGGTGAGTGTTAAAAAAACAGACTGCGCCTGGCTACTGGCAGTCAACCAGGTAGCCCGGCGCGGGATCGAGTGTAATGTGGCAGTCTAGTTGATCACGGTCTGCAACAACCCGTTGAGCCGCCTTACGAACGCGGCCGGATCATCGAGTTGCGCGCCTTCACTCAGGACGGCCTGATCGTAGAGGATATGAGTTAGGTCGCCAAAGCGGGTTTCATCGGCTTCCGTCTTGAGTTTAACGACCAGAGCATGATCGGGGTTGATCTCGAACACCGGCTTGCTGGCCGGGATATGCTGGCCGGCGGATTTCATGATGCGCTCCATGGTGCGGCTCATGCCGTAGCTCTCGCTGACCAGGCAGGCGGGCGAATCCGTCAGGCGGGCGCTGATTTTCACTTCGCTGACCTTGTCACCCAGCACGGTCTTGATGCGGTCGATGAGCGGCTGTAGTTCTTTGGCGGCATCGTCCTTGTGCTGTTTGTCGGTTTCGTCCTCCAGTTTGCCAAGGTCCAGGTCGCCCTTGGCTATCGACTGTAGGGATTTGCCCTCGTATTCGGTCAGGTAGCCGACCAGCCAGTCGTCGACGCGTTCGTGCAGCAACAATACTTCCAGGCCCTTTTTGCGGAAGATTTCCAGATGGGGGCTGCTGTTGGCGGCGGCGTAGCTCTCGGCGGTGATGTAGTAGATTTTGTCCTGACCTTCCTTCATCCGGCCGATGTAGTCATCCAGTGAAACGTTCTGCTCGTCATTGTCGTTATGGGTGGACGAGAAACGCAACAGTTTGGCGATACGCTCGCGGTTTTTGAAGTCTTCAATCGGACCTTCCTTGAAGGCCTGGCCGAATTCCTTCCAGAAGGTGGCGTACTTTTCGGGGTCGTTGCCGGCCAGGTCTTCCAGCAAACTCAGTACTTTCTTGACCGCGCCGGAGCGGATTTTCTCCAGCAGCGCATTCTCCTGCAGGATTTCACGCGAGACATTGAGCGGTAACGAGTCGGAGTCAATCACCCCGCGCACGAAGCGCAGAAAACGCGGCATCAGCTTGTCGGCATCTTCGGTGATGAAGACCTTGCGCACGTAAAGGCGTACCCCGTGCTTGGACTCGCGATCCCACAGGTCAAATGGCGCATGCGACGGCAGAAAGAGCAGCAGGGTGTACTCGTTGGTGCCCTCAACACGGCTATGCACGCGGGCCAATGGCGTCTGGAAGTCGTGGGAGACGTGCTTGTAGAACTCTTCGTACTGTTCGTCGGTGATCTCGTCGCGGTTTTTGGCCCACAGCGCGGAGGCGCTGTTGGCGATTTCCCACTCCTCGGCGGGCGGCTCTTCGCCTTCCTTGGGCTCGCCGTAGTGCTCTTTCTTCATTTCGATAGGCAGCGAAATGTGATCGGAGAACTTGCGAATGATGCCTCGTAGCTTCCAGCCGTCGAGAAATTCATCCTCGCCTTCGCGGAGATGCAGGGTGACGCGGGTGCCGTGATCCGGCTTGTCAAAATTTTCCAGCGTGTAATCGCCCTCGCCGGCGGATTCCCAGCGCACGCCATGATCGGCGGTGGTGCCGGCCTTGCGGGTCTCCAGGACCACCTTGTCGGCGACGATGAAGGACGAGTAAAAGCCCACGCCAAACTGGCCGATGAGCTGGCTGTCCTTAGCCTGATCGCCGGTCAGGGATTCAAAGAAATGTCGGGTGCCCGAGCGGGCGATGGTGCCGATGTTGTCGCGTACTTCATCGCGGGTCATGCCGATGCCGTTATCGTTGAGCGTGATGGTGCGGGCGGCCTTGTCGAACTCGATGCGAATTTTCAGGTTCGGATCACCCTCGTACAGGGCATCGTCGCTGAGGGCATTGAAGCGAAGCTTGTCGGCGGCATCGGATGCATTGGAAATCAGCTCGCGCAGAAAGATTTCCTTGTTGCTATAGAGCGAGTGGATCATCAAATGCAGTAGCTGTTTGACTTCTGCTTCGAAGCCCATGGTGACTTTGTTTTCGGCAACAGTCATGGCGATATCTAGCCTCCAGGTGGAAATTATGAAAAGTGGGGTGTGACAAACGGTACTGAGCAAAGCTGGGGGTGTTCTATCGGATTTTCAAGCGGGGCGCGGAAAGGGATGAGACCCGTCGTCGAGGCTGGAGCCGAACATCAAGCGGTATTCCCTGTGTGGTGCTTCAGAGGATGCCCGGCAGAAAGGGAACAAAATTCACCGGCTCGATTTCTTCCACTTCGAAGCCGACTTCGGTGCGGGTGACACGCTTGAGAATCTGCGTCGCACCCTGGCCGACCGGGATGACCATCACGCTGCGCCTCGCCATCTGGGCAAGCAGGGTCTCGGGAATTTCGCTCGGCGCGGCAGTGGCCAAAATGGCGTCGTAGGGCGCGTATTCATCCCAGCCCCAACCGCCGTCGCTATGCTTGAGCCTGAAATTGCGCAGGTTCAAATCCTGAAGGCAGCGCCGGGCCCGCTGTTGCAGGGGGTAAATGCGTTCCACTGAATGCACCCGCTTGACCAGTTGGGCGAGGATGGCGGTCTGATAGCCGGAACCCGTCCCGACCTCGAGGACCTTGTTCACCGGTCCCCGCTCGAGCAGCAACTCGGTCATGCGCGCCACGATATAGGGTTGGGAGATGGTCTGGTTGAAGCCGATAGGCAAGGCGGTGTCTTCATACGCACGGCTGGCAAGGGCTTCCTCGACAAACAAATGCCGCGGCGTTTCGAGCATGGCGCCAAGTACGCCGGGGTGGGTAATGCCCTGTTCCATCAGCCGCGCCAGCATGCGTTCGCGGGTGCGGCGGGAGGTCATGCCGATACCTTCGATGCGCTGTTTCATCAGCCAGGCTCACCCTCTAGCCAGTGTGCCAGAGTCGCGAGGCGATCGTAACGGGTCAGGTCGATTTGCAAGGGGGTGACAGAGACAAAACCCTGGCGAAGAGCATGGAAGTCGGTACCCGGGCCAGCGTCCTGTTCCGGGCCAGCCGCACCTACCCAATAGATTTCGCGGCCGCGCGGGTCT
>JAJRDJ010000314.1 GCA_028678445.1 Methylococcaceae bacterium | reverse complement strand
CTGCCGGAATCCTGCAACACCGCCAGCGGTAGATCGGGGGCGGAACGGCGCAGGTCGGCGAGCAACCCGACGTCAAAGGAGGAAAACACCACCTCCGCCCCCACGAAGCTCGGCAACAGAACGAGAACCGCCAGCCCCGCCCGGGCCTCCTTGACCTCGAGGTTGATCCGCAGCCGGCCGGCCAGGAGTCGCAGCGCCTCATCCAGGGTCGGCAGCGGCTCGCCGGCAAAACGCGGACCGAACCAGGAGCCGGCATCCAGGGCCCGAAGCTGTGCGGCGCGATGCGCCGCCACCGCACCGGTGCCGTCGGTGGTCCGTTCCAGCGTGTCATCGTGAATCACGACCGGGACGCCGTCGCTGGCAAGGTGCACATCCATTTCGATGCCATCGGCACCGGCGTCAAGTGCCCGGCGGAAAGCGGCGAGAGTATTTTCGGGTGCTTCGGCTGAGGCCCCCCGGTGGGCATAGACAAACAGGGTGCTCATTTCATGTTATCCTTGGCACACCCCACCCGTGGAGCAGCGATGAAATTCTCGCGACGCGACCGCCTCCTGCTCATCCTTGCCGTGGCGCTGCTGCTGGCCATGGCCGCTACCTTGCTGTTCGGTACAGGACGCAGCCGCCACGGCTACGGCTCGCTGCCCCGACCAGCGTTCCCGGGCCAGTGGGTCAGCGCACGACCGGATATCCCTTCGCCGCCCACGCATAGATGCCGCCATCCAGATTGTAGACCTCCGTATAGCCGCGCCGCGCCAGAAAGCTGAACACCTGCGCGCTGCGGGACCCGACCGCACAATAAACCAGGATCGGCCGATCCTGGGGAAGCTCGCGGACCCGCTGCATGAGCTGATCGATGGGGATCAGATGAGCCCCGGCGATACGCGCCTCCTGGTACTCCTGAGGGGTGCGCACGTCGAGCAGATAGAGGTTTGGTCGCGCCTTGACCAGGGAGAGGGCATCCGCGGGGGCGATATTGCGCGCGACAGCTGCAGCCGCCAGCGTGACTCCGGCAAGGAGCAGGCCGATATTCAGGATGATGATCAGTTTGCGCATGACGAACTCCTTGTGTCTATGTGTTCATGCTCTATCATATGCGATTTTTCATATACATACTACCCGAAAAAATTTGTCTTCGCCGGGGAAAAATGTCACTATGTCGCCCGCTTGAGACACTGTTCATGGCAAGGGGGCATGCATGGATCGCAATCTGGCTCTGGAACTGGTCCGCGTCACCGAAGCGGCAGCGCTCGCCTGCGGGCGCTGGGTCGGCAAAGGCGACAAGACCTCCGCCGACCGGGCCGCCACCGAGGCCATGCGCCGCAGCCTGGAGTCAATCGAGATCAACGGCACTGTGGTCATCGGCGAAGGCGAAATGGATGAAGCGCCGATGCTCTATATCAATGAAAAAGTCGGTTCCGGCCATGGCCCGGACGTCGACATCGCCGTCGATCCGTTGGAGGGCACCAGTATCTGCGCCAAGGGACTGAGCGGCTCGATTGCCACCATCGCCCTGGCACCCCGCGGTAGCTTTCTCCACGCCCCCGACATGTACATGGAAAAGATTGCCGTCGGTCCGAGTGCCTGCGGCGCGATCGACATCAACCTGCCGCCGGCCGAGAATCTCAAACGGGTGGCCGAAGCCAAGGGCTGTGCCATCGAGGACCTCACCGTGGTCATCCTCGACCGCCCGCGACACGACCACATGGTCAGTGAAATCCGCAAGGCCGGCGCCCGTATTCATCTGATCAGTGACGGCGACGTCGCTCCGGCCATTGCGGCTGCAGTCGAAGACAGTGGTATCGATCTGCTCATGGGCGTTGGCGGGGCTCCCGAAGGGGTGCTTGCCGCCGCGGCCCTGCAATGCCTCGGCGGCGACATGCAGGGGCGACTGGTGTTCATGAGCAACGAAGAGCGTGAACGGGCGCGGGCCATGGGGATCAGCGATTTTGACCGGGTTTACCGCAGTGCCGAAATGGCCCGCGGCGACGTGGTTTTTGCCGCAACCGGTGTCACCAGTGGCGACCTGCTCAAAGGGGTGCGCTATTTTGCCGGTGGTGCCCAAACGCATTCCATCGTCATGCGCTCGAAAACCCGCACGGTGCGCTTCATCGAGGCCCGCCATTGCTTCGCCAGCAAGCCCAACTATTGAGCGACCGCCACACCGCGCCTTTGCGCTGTTGCCTTTGCGCTGTTGCCTTTGCGCTTGCCAGCGGCCCATCAAAACTGCTAATATCCCAACGCTTTTGACCAAGCGGCGAGAGGAAGGTTCATGGCCATCATTACCATTTCCCGCCTGATGGGCAGCGGCGGCATCCCGATCGCCCAAAAGGCTGCCGAGAAACTCGGCTACACCCTGGTGGCCGGCGATGCCATCATGGAAGTTGCCGACCAATACGGGCTGACCAGGGAGTCTCTCGAACTGGCCGACGAAAAGCCCCCCCACTTCAGCGAGAAGCTCGACATCAAGCACGAAATCGCCCTGCATCTGATCGAGCTGATCATTCTCGAATATGCCCTCAAAGGGAAT
>JAJRDJ010000313.1 GCA_028678445.1 Methylococcaceae bacterium | reverse complement strand
TCGAACTGCCATCGGATTTGCAGGCGAGTCCCGCGACCGTTCATCGCCGGACCACGCCCTGCGGGTCGAGGGCAACAGCTTCGTCAACGAAGGCGGGGCCGCGACCTTCGTGCGTAACCACAGCAGCGCACCGGCCCTTCTCAGGCGCAATCGGCTTCCCGACCGTGGAGTGACTCCCTTGCGGGGACCGGGGTCCGTCGACTGAGAGCCGCGCCTCGGCCGCCGCGAGCATCGTCTTGAATCGCGGATCCCCGCGCAGTGGATCGTGGTCCGGGTCGACTTTCGCATGATCCAGCTCGTTGGGATGACGTAAGGAATCCCAACAAATAAGGCACATCAAGTGTAGTGGTGCGTTACCTCCCGGGCGGGACAGGGTATGGGAGCAGCCGGCAAGTTCGTCACTCAAAAAGGCTGGGCGGCGATCCTTATAACGCGGATTGTCTTCGTAATTTAGGCTGTCAAGGTGGCTTATCCGTTGATGAGGCGGCAAAATTATCTCCCGCCAATCAAGCAAGACGCTCAAGACAAAGTCCACGATGGTGTCAAATAGAATACAACGGCATGAAAGGGTGGATACAAGGACGCTTTCTTGCTGAATCGCTCGCGCCTGGTGCGGAATGCGTAGCGTCAAAATAGTACTTGATAAGCGCTTCATCACCCCTAACGGGAAACGGGTGTTTTTCCGACAAATACAATCAGCACTAGGGTGAGTGGTACGTGATTGCAAGACCTGACCCCGTGCTTCGTATTCAAGTTTCGATGGGCAGCGCCTCCTGTTACCCTGTTTTCCGGCGCCGTGCCCACCGTTGTTGCAGGAGCCCGCCGATAAGCATGGCACCCAGAAAGACGAGCACCTCATCGTTGCCCAACGCCAGTCCGGCAAGCGCCGGGCCGGGACAATAGCCAGCCAGACCCCAGCCGATACCAAAGATCAAGGCGCCAATGAACAGTGGCCGATCAACGGATTTCTTGGGCATTGCCGGAAACTCAACCTCAAACCAGGGCCTTTCCATGCGTCGCGCAAATTGAAAGCCGATCAGAGAAACGGCGACGGCGCTACCCAGCACGCCGATCAGGTCAGGGCTCCAGACACCGGACCAGTCGAGGAAGCCAAGCACCTCGCCGGGATTGGTCATTCCCGACAGCATTAACCCCATGCCGAACAGGAGCCCTGCAGCCAGTGCCGCGAGTTTCGCTTTCATGCCTGCACACCCAGCCAGTGGCGCAACAGGCTCGCCGTAAAAATGCCGGCAACCATGAAGACAATTACAGCCACCAGCGAACGCGGCGCCAGACGCCCGAGTCCACAAACCCCGTGTCCACTGGTGCAGCCACTGCCCTGACGGGTTCCCCAGCCAACCAGCAGACCGGACAAAATCAATACCAAAACCCCTGGATTCGGGCGGCTAACCATGTTCAGGGAGGGAAACAACTGTGCTATTAGTCCGGCGCCAGCCACAATGCCACCGAGAAACAGCCAGCGCCACAGCCCGCCCTCATTCAGCCCAGTGAAGAAAATACCGCTGACGCCGGCAATTCTTCCTATGGCGTAATACAGAAGCACCGCCGCCGTGCCGATCATCAATCCCCCCATCACGGTAAAGAGATGGATACCAGCGATCTGGCCGACAAGCCAGTGAGATGCGGTTTCAAGATTAGTCATCACATTGTTTCCTTTGCTTAGGAATAAGCATAAATTAATTTAGGCAAGTTTAGTTCAGTTCAGTTCAGTTCAGTTCAGTTCAGGAATTATAGTTTGTGAGAAAGAAACCTTGTACAAATAATGCTTTAATTCATTTTTTCCCTGTCCAGTTTGCTCATCAGAGGCCAATTCTTCCAACCGTTCGTTTAGTTCAGGTGATAAGGCCAAGCTAAGGCGAATTACTTCTTTATAATATTAAGTGGCAGAAAGGATTTATGCCTGTAGTTGCTCAAACACGATTACATGCACTCGCGCAGACCGGCTTCGAGTAGCGCTTGTGCCAATTAAAGAGTGGTCACCGCCCGATAGCGGCGGGGCAGCAGCAGAGCGAGGTGTTTACCCAGAATTCTTCCCAATTAGAGATCGCGTATGACCTCGATTTGGCCATCGTTGATCGCCATCTCCAGTTGTGCATGATCCGCCGCTGTGCAGTCGGCATAGCGATCCGCATACTCGACCAGAAGATCGTCGAATGTCTCTTCCTCGCCCAGGTAACCACGGATCATCATAGCATCACCCGATCGGGCATGGGAGAAGGCCAGCGTCTTTCCGCACAATCCCGCAAAGACGGCCAGCCGCGTCGGACTCAGTTCCTCAATGGTAATCTTCCCCTTGCCGTCCCACAGCTGGCGGAAATAGAAGTCAATGTCGTATCCGTCGCTATTCTGCCAGCGCGACCAGCCAAGAAACATGTCGCTGGTGGCCTGGATCAGTCGCTGTCCCTCCACAACACGTTGACCGGACTGCTCAAATATGCTGCTGCCAAGGTATTGTTCGAGTACGGATTGGGTCGCTTGCTTGAATTGGAGAAACAGCGGCGTCCCATCGTCCGACTCGAGAAGCACCATGAGGCATCGCGTACCGACACTCCCCACTCCAACTACCTTTCTGGCCACGTCGACAAGCGAAAACTGGTCGATCAGCACCCGGCGATCAAGCGGCAGGGTCTCCTTATACGACTGAAAGAACTGTGAGATCTCGGCCCAATTGCTCTCCGCCAGTTCATCGTCGATGCGGGCGATCCGTGGCGGATCGGGGACGATGACGCGGCGGCCATCGACAACCGCCGTGAGTTCCGTCAGGGCCCGCATGCTGTTCTTGCGAGCTGCCTTGGCGAGCACGCCCT
>JAJRDJ010000048.1 GCA_028678445.1 Methylococcaceae bacterium | reverse complement strand
TTGCTGGCGGAGGTAGCGTCCCGGGGTGGAATCGGCACTGATCATCTGGGTGACCAGTTCCTGGCCCACCCGCCACAGCAGGGCCAGCAGGGCGAGGAGGCCCGCGGTCAGCACCCAGTGCGTCGCCAGGAGACGGGACAGGGCCACATAGCCCAGAATGGCCGATAACGGAATGGCGGCAATCAGCAACATCAGGCCGAAGCGCAGCCGGCGTTGAGTGGCGGTCAGCCCCGCGGCCTGGTTCGGTGCAATCCAGACACGGGACGCGAGCAGACCCGTCAATACCAGCGATACCAACAGGCCAAATACCAAGTGCTGGGTGGCCAGGACTTCGACCGACACATCCTGCTGGGCCAGCAGGTTACTCAACACGAAATCCGCGGCAAAAAGTAGCGCAAGACGTGTAACGACCCGAGTAACGATGCGCGCGCCTTCGTCGGACAGTGGCGCAAGCCGGAGCGTGGGCCGTTTGGGTCTCAGCGCGGCTTCGCAAAAACTGCCGGTCACGAACACCAGTACCGCCGCGGTCAGGGCATCCCGGGCCACTTCTGCGGTGGCCGGGCTGAGGGTTTCATTCACGGTGAGGCTGACATAGAGCGCAATCGCCGCCATGGACGGCAGCCAGGCATTCAACACTCCGGTCAGCGCAGCCGCGCTCAGCCGTTGCAGATCGGACGGCGGCCCCGCGGGCAGGCTGCGCGTCAGGCGCCGCGCCAGCCAACGGCGGATCGGAAAGGCCAGCAGCAGAGCCAGGCCGACGCCGATCGCCAAGCGCATGCCGATCTCCCGGGACGCCCGGCTCGAGCCCGGATCGGCCAGCCAGGTTTGCACCGGACCAGCGATAGTAGCCCAGATCGCCAGCCACTCCGGGGCGGTCTTGGTCCAGACAACCGGGTTCAGTGGTGACTGCCCCCGCGTCAAAACCCGTTCGGTGAAGCGGGTACGGCGTAGCTGATTGATGGTGTCGTCGTAGCGCGCGATCCGCCCCATCAGCAAGTCGGCCTCCTTGGCGGTCCCGTCGGCGGCGGCGATCTGCTCGTTCAGATGCTTGCGGCGTTCGACAAGACTCGGTGCTTCCGGGGGCGCGCCCTCCGCCGGCGGCGGTCCGAGGGCATCGAGATCGTGCCGGATAAGCCCCGCCTGTTCGTTGGCCGCTTCGCGTGACTGCCGCAGGGCGCGCTCCAGCGTCAGCAGATCTTCCCGCAGCTCAATCAGCCGCGGGTCGGTGATGTCCGGCTGGGCCAGCTCCTTGTCCGTCTCATCGAGGGATTTTTGCCACTCCTTGAGAGGCGGGCGGGTGGCGTTATTGGTGGCGGGGCTTGGCGTGGGAGCCGTGAAACCGGGGTTCGCGCCCAGCAAAAGGGCGAGCAGGACGCCCCGCATAAGGCAACGTGGGAGGGTAAAGGAGGTTTTTGGCATGAGGCGGCAGGATAGGGATGAGGCTTTCAGGCTACAAAAAAATGCAGTTAGGCGGCGCGGAACGGGCCGGTCAATCACCGCTTCAGCAGGCTCGGCTCATCGAACCAGCGGTAGATGGCCGGCAGCACCACCAGCGTCAGCAGGGTGGAGGTGATGAGTCCGCCGATGACCACAATCGCCAGCGGCCGCTGGACCTCGGAACCCGGCCCGGTCGAGAACAGGAAGGGAATCAGCCCCAACATGGCGACGGTAGCGGTCATCATGACCGGGCGGAAACGCTGGATGCAGCCTTCCTTGACAGCCACATCGGGCGGGATACCGCCCTCCCGAAGGCCCCGGATGTAGGTCACCAGCACCACGCCATTCAGCACCGCGATACCCCAGAGGGTGATGAAGCCCACCGAGGCCGGGACGGACAGGTACTCGCCCGTCACGAACAGCGAAATGATGCCACCCATCGAGGCGAACGGCAGTACCAGGATGATGAGCCCGGCGAAGCGCAGCGAATTGAACAGCATGAAGAGCAGGAAATAAATCGCGACGATGGTCACGGGGATGATGATCGCCAGCCGCTTGGTGGCGCGCTCCAGATTCTCGAACTGGCCGCCCCATTTCAAAAAATAGCCATCGGGCAGCTTGACCTTGTCCGCCACCGCTTGCTGCAATTCCGCCACGAAGCCACCGAGGTCGCGATCGCGCACATTGGCGCCGATGACGATGCGGCGCTTGGCCATTTCCCGGCTGATCTGCGCGGGTCCGTCAACCACGCTGACACGCGCCAAATCTTCCAGTTGGACCAGGGCGCCCTTGGGGGATTTCAGCACGATCTGGCCAATCGCTTCGGTGCTGTTGCGAAAGACTTCGGGGAAGCGCACCACAGCCGAAAACCGCCGTTCTCCTTCGTACACCGTGGTGCTGACGCGCCCGCCGATCGCGGTCTCGATGATGTCGTTCACGTCGGAGACATTGATGCCGTGGCGGGCAATGGCGCGCCGGTCAATGTCGATGGTGAGGTACTGCTGGCCACTGAGACGCTCCACCCGCACGTCGGCTGAGCCCTTGATGGTATTCAGCACCTTGATGATCTCGTCAGCGGTCCGCTTCAGCTCGCCAAGATCATCGCCGAACAGCTTGATGGCGATATCCGAGCGCAC
>JAJRDJ010000047.1 GCA_028678445.1 Methylococcaceae bacterium | reverse complement strand
TCCATCAGCCGTTCCTTACGAAGATGACCCGAGGCATCCGGGCGCGTCGAACCGAGCCATCCTCACCTTGCCACTCCACCAGATCCACGTTTTCCTCGTCCACCGCGGCATGGGGCCACATGCCGGCCAGCTGCAGATAAGCCACCAGTTCCGCCAGACCATGGCGTAACGGATGCCGCGAGATCACCTCGCCCAGGCTGACCTGAGAGCGCGCATGCAGCAACTGACGGATATGCCGGCTCAGCTCCGCACGGTCGACTACCACCTGGGCATAGAGAGCCGCCGTATCAATCCCGGTATCACCGGTTTCCAACGCGACATCGGCGATCAACGGCTTGACCGGAGGGTGGTAGAGTGGCCGTTCCAAGGGCAGTTCAATGCCGGCGGCGGTATCGGCCAGTTGCATGAAGCTTCCGCCCGGCGGCGTCTCGCGCACCGCCAGCGCCCGGGCCTCGATATCATGCAGAATATCCATGATTCGGCGGTTCTCCAGCCAGGCCTGATCATCGAGGAACCGCCGCAGTTGCTCGGACAGCCGGGCCACGGTGCGCTGGGTATGCTCGCCGGCTTCCAGCCAGTCATAGTGTACCCGCCGCAGCCGGGCCTCGGGGCGCATTTCGACGATCGGCTGTAGAACCAACACCTGTTCCAGCAGTCGGCTCAACTCTTCCTGACGGGTCTGCGACATGAGAAAATCCCAGAAGGCCCGGAAGCTTTTTCCTTGGTCGGAATCAGATATGGCATCGCGTTCACCCATGATCTCTTCGAGCAGAGCTCCCTTGGCGCCCTCCCACAGCGCAATCTGTTCGCGCACCCGCCGGTCGAGGGTGCGAAAATTGTGCTCGACCTCCCGGAAGTCGGTCAGCAATTCGCGCGCCAGTTGCAGGAATTGCTGGAAACGGTCCTTCAGCGCCGTATCGTCCAGCAGGGGGATGTCCCCGGAGAGAATCCGGGAGATTTCGCCGTCGATCTCGTCACGGCGCCGTTCCAGCTCAGCGATCCGCGCCTGGGGATCGCTCTGGCTCCCTTCGCTCATCTGCCTGAGCAAGCCAAACAGCGTCAGCAGCCGTGACTCGGTACCTACGAACGCCCGTTCGGTCAGGCTCGTCAGCCAGGCCAGCGCCTTTTCCGTGGCCGGGGTCAGATCAAAATGGGGGTCATCCGACCCGGCCGGATAAAACTTGCGCAACCAGCCCTTGTCATTATTCGCCCAATCGTTGAGATAGGCCAGGGCGGGGCGGGGGAAAGCCTCCGGACCATGGTGCTCACGCAAAGCAAAGAGTTCATCCTCCAGCGCTTCAGCCAGATCGGCCTGGGCCATGAGCCGGACATTCGGGGCAACGAAGACCCGGTGCAGAAAGCTGGCCACCAGGGAGGCATGATCGGAGCGCAGCAGTCGCCAGGCCGGGTGGTTCTGGCGTAGCAGTTCAAGGGTATGGAAGTCGAGGGACATCGGTTATGAACTTTGGTGGACGGCGGCCGAGGTCGTCAAGCCCAGGGAAAGCTGTCTCGGGCACCTGGCAAGTAGTCACTCATTGACATCCTCCCCGGCCTGACGGCCGGAGATTCCTACGGCGCTCAGGCGTGGCACTGAACCGCCCCTGAGTCGCTTCGGTGGGTTCCTGCTGCTGGCGACCCTACGGCATCGCTCACTTCACAGGCGAACCGGGCGTGCCCCGCCCTTAGAACGTTGATCGCGCCAACCAGATCGGCGTTTTCCTCGAAGCCACACGCGATGCACGCAAAGCGGGCCTGCGTCTGCCGGTTGTCCGCCGAGACATGACCGCAGCACGGACAGGCGCGGCTCGTGTTTTGGGGCGGCACCGCAAGGAGCCATCCGCCACGCCACGCTAGCTTGTCGTCCAGTTGGCGGCCAAACTCGGCCCAGCCCTGATCGAGGATGGACTTGTTCAGGCCCGACTTGGCCCGAACGTTTCGGCCCGGCGCGTCTGCCGTGCCGGCCGCCGACTTGGACATGTTCCTCACCTGCAAATCCTCGACGAACACGAGCGCGTGGTTTTGGCTGATCGCGGTCGAGGTCTTGTGCAGGAAGTCGCGGCGGGCGTTGCCGATCCGGGCATGGAGACGCTGGATACGGGCTTTCGCCTTCTGCCAGTTGTTGCTGAACTTGGTCTTGCGGCTCATTCCCTGCTGCGCTTTGCGCAGCGCGGTTTCGTGTCGCTTGAAACTGTTGAGCGGGGCGTAGAACGTGCCGTCCGAGAGCGTGGCGAAGCGGGCCACGCCCATGTCGATGCCAACCGCCGCCGTCGAGTGATGCATCGGCGGATTGACCTCGCGCTCAGTCTGGATGGAGACGAACCACTTGCCACAGGATTGGCTGACGGTGATACTCTTCACCGTGCCGTCTACGTCCCGGCTGTTGCGGTAACGCAGCCAGCCGAGCTTGGGCAGGAACACGCGGCCGTTTGCCTGGTCGAGCTTGAGCTGTGTTGGGTCGGGATAGCGGAAACTGTCGTGCTGCCCTTTCTTCTTGAAGCGCGGACAATGGGCGCGCTTGGCGAAGACGTTGCTGTAGGCCCGCTCCAGATCCTTGAGCGCCTGTTGCAGCGGGTGAACCGGCGCATCGGCCAGCCATGCGGTTTCCGGACTGTTGCGCCACCCGGTGAGTAGTTTGCACAGCCCGGCATAGCCGAGCTTCTTCTCGCCTTGCTCGTAGCGCTCTTTCTGCAACGCCAGCGCCTGGTTGTAGACGAAGCGGCACGACCCGGCGAAGCGGCGCAGAGTGCGCTGCGGCTCGCCGGTCGGCATCAACGCGAATTTGAAGGCTTGTCGTCGCTTCATGCCCATAGTATCGTTTCGCCTATGAGTGATGACAACGATATTCGGCATGGGCGGCACTGCGTTTTCAAGATGCACGTCCATTTGGTCTTTGTGGCCAAATACCGCCGTCGCGTCTT
>JAJRDJ010000312.1 GCA_028678445.1 Methylococcaceae bacterium | reverse complement strand
GGGGTGAGGAGCTTCACGACATCCGCGCGGCGCTCGGAAACCTGAAACGCCCCGAAAATATAGCACTCAATGGCCCGTGAGCAACAATCGGCCTCTTGAGCGGCGTAGCCCGTGCTGCCATCTGAATCAAGATAACGGATGATTTTCATAATGGCAGATGTTGTTTCCAATGGACCGGGAGATAACAGGCGACTGTGCGAATGGCTGTTTGATCTCGGTGTTACTCATGATAGCGAAAACCATCAGCCTGGCCATCCCGGTTCCCGTCTCTTTCGCCGGCGGATCGGCGCTTCTGATTTGCCGCGAGCTGCTTCGCTACGAACGTGTGAAGCAGGTACTGCTCTATAATCTAGTGATTCCGTGATATGGCGTGTGGCCTACCGCCACAATTATCGAGCTCCGCGCTGCCTGTCATGGTCCACACCATTGAGTGACCTTCATCCAACTGCTCAGGATTGTCCCCATGTCAACTATTGACCCTCAGCCTGCCGCACCCTGTCACTTTGTTATTTTTGGCGCGACGGGCAACCTCGCTAAAATCAAGCTGATGCCCGCGCTGTATCATCTGGATGTATCCGGGCACCTGCCGCCGGAGATGACGGTGGTCGCTCTCGGGCGACGGCAATGGTCGAATGAGGAATGGCAAAGCAACTTGCTGGACTGGATCCGCGACAAGGTGGGCACCCATTTCAATGCAAAGGTGTACGAGCGCTTTGCCAGGCGTTTCACGTATCTATCCGGCGAATTGCATGACCCGGCGTTCTACCAGGAGCTGGCCAGGTTGACCTGTGTCAACGATACCTGCGGTAACACGGTGTTTTATCTGTCCATCAAGCCGGCGGATTTTGGCACGGTCATCACGCGGCTGGACGAGGCGGGACTGAACAAGCCTCGCGGCATGCATCGGATCGTGGTCGAAAAGCCCTTTGGCGAGGACATTGAAAGCGCCCGGATGTTGAATCGGGTGCTCCACGAGCATTTCGATGAGGAGCAGGTATTCCGCATTGATCATTATCTGGGCAAGGAGACCGTACAGAACCTCCTGGTGTTTCGTTTCGCCAACACGCTGATTGAGCCCCTCTGGAACCGTAATTTCATCGATCATGTTCAGATCACCATGGCCGAGGAAGTCGGCATCTCCACCCGTGCCGATTATTACGAGAAGTCCGGGGCGCTGCGGGATATGCTGCAGAATCATCTGCTGCAATTGCTGACCCTGGTAGCGATGGAACCGCCGCCGGCGCTGGAAGCGGACGCGCTGCGGGACGAGAAAGTCAAAGTATTGCGCTCCATCCGGCCCATCGCCAAGCAGGCTTTGCATTCCCACGCTTTTCGCGCCCAGTATGGATTTGGAATGGTCGATGGCGTTCGGGTGCCGGGGTATCAGGATGAGCCGGGGGTGGAGCGCAATTCGGTAACGGAAACCTATGTGGCCGCCAAATTCTACGTCGATAACTGGCGCTGGCGCGGCGTGCCGTTTTATCTCCGCACGGGCAAGCGGCTGGCCAAGTCGCTGTCGATGATCGCCATTCGATTCCGTCATCCGCCGCAGCAGCTATTCCGTGAAACGCCGCTGGAGTTCCTGGAGCCGAACTGGATCCTGCTCTCCCTCCAGCCGTCAGAGAGCATGCACATGGAAATTCACTCCAAGCAGCCGGGCCTGGGCATGCAAACGCACACCGTGCAACTGAATGCCTCCTACCGGCATGGCCACGAGAAAAATCTGGATGCCTACGAAACCCTGCTGCTCGATATCATGGAGGGCGACCGCACGCTATTCATTCGTTTCGATGAGGTGGAATGGGCCTGGCGGGTGGTCGATCCCATTCTCAAAAGCTGGGCCGAAAACCGTCAGTTTATTCATACCTATCCAGCGGGCTCGTGGGGTTTATCCGAGGCCAACCGGCTGTTCGACAAGGATGAGCAGGTGTGGCGAAATTCGCTATGAACGACCATGGACAAGGCTGTCGGCGGACCTGATTTTTCGCGGCGGTTCCTGGGTACCGTTGTCCTTACATTACCATTCGAGGCAATTCTCCATGCATGTCACACTGGTTCACGTTCATGTCAAACCCGCCTATCTGGATGCATTCATCACCGCCACCCGGGCCAATCACGAGGCTTCGATACACGAGCCGGGTAACCGCCGCTTTGATGTCTTGCAGGACCCGGCGGAACAAACACATTTTATCCTTTACGAAGCCTATGCCAGCGCAGAGGATGCCGCCGCCCACAAGCAGACCCCGCACTACGCCGTATGGCGCGACACGGTCGCCGAGATGATGGCGGAGCCGCGCCAGGGGATATCCATGAACGGTTTATATCCGGTGGCCTGATATGCTCCAGCCATTCTCCATCGGACGTTTGCCGCGCATCGAGTTTGGATCGGGACGGATGGCGCTGCTGCCGGCGATCGCGGCGGGGTTTGGGCAGCGACTGTTGCTGGTCACCGGCGGGCAGTCTTTTACGCAGTCCAGCTCATGGGAAAGCTTGCAGCACGCCCTGCACGAGCGGGAATTCCACTGGGACGTCCTGCGCATCGTAGGCGAACCCTCCCCGGACACAGTGGATCAGGCGGTCGCGGTGTGGCGTCAGGAGGCGATCGACGCCGTGATCGGTATCGGCGGTGGGAGTGTGCTCGACGCCGCCAAGGCCATCGCCGGTCTGCTGAAACCGGGTAATAGCGTGATGGATCACCTTGAAGGTGTTGGCCCCGAGCAGCCTTATCGCGGCCCGGCCACGTCATTTATCGCTGTACCGACCACGGCGGGAACCGGATCGGAGGCGACGAAAAACGCGGTACTGACCCGGCATGGCGCGGACGGGTTCAAGAAATCGTTCCGCGACGATCAGTTGATGGCGGCGTATGCCATCCTCGATCCGGACCTGCTGGCGAGCTGTCCGCCCGAATTGATTGCCGCCAACGGCATGGACGCCTTCACGCAGTTGCTCGAAGCCTATGTATCCATCCGCGCCAATCCGTTGACCGACGCGCTGGCCCTGTCCGGTATCGAGGCGGCGGTGGATGGCTTGCTACCCTGGTTTCAGGGCGGAGAGGGTGCCGCCGAGGGTCGGGCAAAAATGGCCTATGCCGCGCTCTTGTCCGGCATCTGCCTCGCGCAATCCGGGCTCGGGTCCGTGCATGGCCTCGCCCAGCCCCTGGGTTCGCTGTTCCCCATACCACATGGCGTAGTCTGCGGCACCCTATTGGCGGCCGCGACCCGGATCAACATCGAGGTGCTGCAAGCCCGTGAGCCGGGGCATCCGGCCTTGGGTAAATATGCCGAAGTGGGCCGACGGGTATTGCGGCACACCGATGTGGATGATGAACGAGCCCGCACCGGTCTGGTGGATACGCTGGAGGAATGGACTGCGGTCATGGGCTTGCCGACGCTGGACCGGCTGGGGGTTGGCACCGCTGATTTTGGACGTATCGTGGCCAACTCGCGGGGCTCCAGCATGAAAACCAATCCGGTGATGTTGACCGACGAGGAGATCGAGCGGATCTTGCGATTACGTTTTGGCTGAGGCCGGTCCTCCCCCGATTCAATCCAAACCGGATCGGCTAAGCTCGCCCGAGGATGGTCACACCCGTGACAACTGCGACGATTATCCTGCCTTTCACTCCCGGTATCTCAAGCCACCGTAGGCCTTTGCTCGAAAGTTCCATCTCATGAATCTTCCATCGCGCCAGTGGTATCTACCGGTCCTCTCCGGCATTTTTATCGGCACCAGCTATATCCCATTTCCGCCCTGGGCTTCGCTGTTCTGCTTCGTGCCCTTGTGGCTGTTCTGGCGGCGGCAAACCCGTCTGCGCGACGTGGTGCTGGGCGGCGTAGTCACCTCGTTCGTCTTCACACTAATCGGTTTCAACTGGGTGACGCATCTGCTGCATGAGTTCGCCCATCTGGACTGGCCGGTCGCGGTCATCGGCATGCTGGGGTTTGCGCTGCTGGCGCATTTGTTCGTGCCGCTGACGGGCCTGCTCTGGTTCCTCGGACAGCACCGCTTTCATTGGCCGGAGGGACTGTCGATGGGCTTGCTGGCCTTGATCACGGCGCTAGGCGAGGCCTATTCGCCGACCCTGTTCGACTGGAATTTTGGCTATTCCTGGTACGGGGCCGGCGTGCCGGTGTTCCATTGGGCGGAGGTAATCGGCTTCAGCGGACTCAGCGCCCTGACCCTGTTGTGCAATCTGCCGCTGCTTTATGCCTTTCTGCACCGGCGCGAGCCCAGGGGGAAGCGGCTTCTGGCGGGCTTGCTGGTCGGATTCGTGTTGATGAATCTGGGTGGTTTCTGGCTGAAACATCGGCTGCCCGTCCCGGACACGGTGCTGCGTGTACTTCTGGTGCAGGGCAATATCGGCAATGCCGAGAAAATCTCGGCGGAACTGGGCAAGGGCTATCAGGACGGCATCCTGAAAGTCTACCTGGCCATCACGGAGCAGGCGCTGGCAGGTTTGCGGCAACCGGTCGATTTTGCCTTGTGGCCCGAGACGGCGTTCCCCGCGCTTATGGGTGAAAATCTCAACCCCAATCCGTACAGCGAGCAGTTACGGGAGTTCCTCACGGCCCGGCAGTTGCCGCTGGTGACGGGTGCCTACAGCGTCGATTTTGCTTCCGGTCTGGTCACCAATTCCCTGTTTGTCCTGAACCGCAAGGGTGAGATCGTGCCACCGCATTACAGCAAGACCATCCTGCTGGCCTTCGGGGAATACATTCCCGGCGAGCAGTGGTTCCCGAAGATCCGCGAGTGGCTGCCGCCGACGGGGCAGTTTGCGCGCGGGCAGGGGCCGAGGCTGCTGGAATGGAATGGTTTCCGCATGGGACCGCAGATTTGCTACGAGAGCCTGTTTCCCGGGTTCAGCCGCTCGCTGGCCAAGCTCGGTGCCCAGTTTATCGTCAACACCACCAATGATTCCTGGTATGGCACCTGGCAGGAACCCTATCAGCACCTGTATATGACGCTGGCGCGGGGGGTGGAATTTCGCCGTCCGGTGCTGCGGGTGACGAATACCGGCGTTTCCACGGTGTCGTTGGCATCGGGCGAGGTATTGCAGCAATCGCCGCTCAATCAAGTCTGGACGCATCTTTATCAAGTGCCGTATTTGAAAAATCCGCCGCCGACGTTTTATCAGCAGTGGTTTTATTTAGTGCCGGGAGTGTTGTGGGCGAGTTTGGCGGGGTTGTTGGCTTGGGGCT
>JAJRDJ010000311.1 GCA_028678445.1 Methylococcaceae bacterium | reverse complement strand
TCTCGCTGGAAGTGCCGGCGGGAATGCTGATCGAGGCCAGTTTCCTGATATACCTGTTGCCCCTGGTAGGGTTTATGGCAGGTGCCGTTATCGGCGACAAATTGGGAATGCTCCTTTCACCCGCTTGGCATGAGACCCTCTCTATACTCGGAGGGTTCCTGAGTCTATTCTTGGTCTACGCGATCTTACGCTTTCATCACGCCGGCAGAGACGCTACCTTTGCAAACCTTTCTATCAGGCGTCTTCGCTGATCAAAACCCCCTTGTTGACCATTTTACTACTCCGGAGCCTCTGATGCTGAAAGCCAACTGGCCCTGTATTTTTTTGACCTTGTCACTCGTGCTGCTGGCACCGGCCAGTCGCGCGCAATTGCCGGATTTCACCGGGCTGGTAGAGCAGAACAATGCCGCCGTGGTGAATATCAGTACTACGCAGAAGGTCGCCGCCAATGAAGTGCACCCACAATTGCCGGAGGGTCTGGAGATACCGGAGGGAACCCCCTTCGATGACTTGCTCAAGCGCTACTTTGGGGAGGGTGGTCCTGGCGGACCCGGAGGGCCGGGGGGGCCGAGCGGACCAGGTGAGGGCGAGCCTAATGAAGCGAAATCCCTGGGCTCGGGTTTCGTCATTTCCCCGGATGGCTTCGTGATCACCAACCATCATGTCATCAAGGATGCGGATGAAGTTGTTGTAAGGCTACAGGATCGGCGGGAACTGGTGGCCAGGATTGTCGGTTCCGACAAACGCAGCGATATCGCGTTGCTGAAAGTTGAAGCAAAGGAGCTGCCTGTGGTCAAGTTCGGTTCCTCGGAAGACCTTAAGGTAGGCGCATGGGTGCTGGCCATCGGCTCCCCATTTGGCTTCGATCATTCCGCCACGGCCGGCATTGTCAGCGCCAAAGGACGCAGTTTGCCCAGCGATAATTATGTCCCGTTCATCCAGACCGATGTGGCCATCAATCCGGGCAACTCCGGCGGACCGTTATTCAATCTTGCCGGTGAAGTGATTGGCGTCAATTCACAAATCTATAGCCGAACCGGCGGTTTCATGGGGCTTTCCTTCGCTATCCCGATCGATGTCGCCCTGCAGGTCGTCGATCAATTGAAAACCCAGGGGAAAGTGTCCCGCGGCTGGCTGGGTGTTCAAATCCAGGATGTCACCCGCGAACTGGCGGAGTCCTTCGGCATGAAGAAGCCGCAAGGCGCGCTGGTGGCCAAAATCCTGCCCAAGAGCCCCGCCGAAGCCGCAGGGCTTCAGATTGGCGACATCATTGAGGAATTCAACGGCCGGGAAATTGAATCTTCCGCCGCGCTGCCGCCCATGGTGGGCAAAACCAAAATTGGCGAAAGCGCCAAACTAAAGGTCTTGCGGCAGGGGAAGAGGATTGAAGTGCTCATCAAGATCGGCATGTTGCCCGATGAAGAACCCACAATGGCAAGCCGTGATGAGCCTGAATCCGGAGACAAGCTGTCCCGTCTCAATGTGTCGGTCGCCAATCCGACCGATGAACAACGCGAGCAACTCGAGTTACCCAAAACCGGTGGTGTTCTGATCGTGGCTGTCAAGCCGGGCCCGGCGGCCGAAGCCGGTATCCGTCGGGGTGATGTGATCCTCCGCATACAGGATCAGACTGTCCGGGATGCGAAACACTTCAGCGAGATCGTTAAGGGGCTGCCCAAGGCAAAAACCGTTGCTGTGCTCGTGCAGCGCAGGGGCGGGTCGCAGTTCCTGGCCATCAAGCTCAAGGATTGAGGCTGTGACGGATCAACAGCACATCCGCAATTTTTCCATCATCGCCCATATCGATCATGGCAAATCCACCCTTGCTGATCGCTTCATTCAAACCTGCGGCGGACTTACCGAACGGGAAATGTCCGCCCAGGTGCTGGACTCCATGGACCTGGAGAGGGAGCGCGGAATCACCATCAAGGCTCAGAGTGTCACCTTGGGCTACAAGGCCAGGGATGGCGAAACCTATCAGCTCAATTTGATTGACACGCCTGGACACGTCGATTTCTCCTATGAAGTGTCGCGTTCCCTCGCCGCCTGTGAGGGCGCATTGCTGGTGGTCGACGCGGCACAGGGCGTGGAAGCCCAGAGCGTCGCCAATTGCTACACGGCCCTTGAGCAGGGTCTGGAAGTCATTCCCGTCCTGAACAAGATAGATCTGCCATCCGCCGAACCAGATCGCGTCTGCACCGAGATCGAGGAAATCATCGGCGTTCCGGCTGATGAAGCGCTGCGCATCAGTGCCAAGACCGGGTTGGGCGTGGATGATCTGCTTGAGCAACTGGTGGCCAAGGTTCCGCCGCCCCAGGGCGATCCGGAAGCACCCCTGCAGGCGCTGATCATTGACTCCTGGTTCGATAACTATCTGGGCGTGGTGTCGTTGGTGCGTGTCGTGAACGGCTCCATCAACCGCAGGCAAAAGATTGTGCTGATGTCGACCGGCAAGAGCCATATCGTCGACAAGCTTGGTGTATTTACGCCCAAGCCCTTCAACAAGGAAACGCTGAATACGGGGGAAGTCGGCTTTGTCATCGCCGGCATCAAGGATATCTTCGGTGCTCCGGTCGGCGACACCATCACGGCGACCGACAGGCCCTGCGCGGCATCACTACCCGGCTTTCAAAAGGTTCAGCCGAGGGTTTTTGCCGGGCTCTACCCCGTCGAATCCGACGACTATGAAAACCTGCGCGAAGCCCTCAACAAACTGAACCTCAATGACGCTGCCCTGCAGTACGAACCGGAAACATCGCAAGCCCTGGGCTTCGGTTTTCGCTGCGGGTTTCTCGGCATGCTTCATATGGAGATCATTCAGGAGCGGCTGGAGCGGGAATACGATCTGGACCTGATCACGACAGCGCCCACCGTGATCTACGAGGTGCTGAGGACTGATGAGACGACCATTCTCATCGACAATCCCTCGAAGCTACCGCTCCCGAACGAAATCGTCGAAATCCGCGAACCCATCATCGAGGCGAATATCCTCGTGCCGCAGGACTACCTCGGTAATGTGATCAGCCTGTGTATCGAAAAGCGCGGTGTACAGCGAAAAATGCTTTATACGGGCGGCCAGGTCGCCATCAGTTTCGAGTTACCACTCAGCGAGGTTGTGCTGGATTTCTTCGACCGGCTCAAATCCGTCAGCCGCGGTTTTGCCTCCTTTGACTACGAATTTCTGCGCTTCCAGGCCGCGCCGCTGCTGAGGCTGGATATCCTGATCAACGCCGAGCGGGTGGATGCCCTCTCGCTGATTGTCCACCGGGATATCAGCCAGAGCCGCGGGCGAGATCTGGTCGAGCGCATGAAAGAACTGATACCCCGGCAGATGTACGAGGTCGCCATCCAGGCGGCCATCGGCTCGAAAATAATCGCCCGCTCATCCGTCAAGGCTATGCGGAAGAACGTCCTAGCCAAATGTTATGGTGGCGATATAACCCGCAAGAAGAAACTGCTGGAGAAGCAGAAAGCCGGGAAAAAGCGTATGAAGCAGGTCGGCAAGATCGATATCCCGCAAGAAGCCTTTTTGGCGGTCCTGCGGGTCAACAAGGATTCCTGAGACTAAAGGAAAAACTGCATATGGATTACGATTTCTCGTTTTTTCTGGTCCTCGCGACGTTCGTGACCGGTATTATCTGGGGCGTTTATGCTCTGATGCAGCGCAACAAGCCGGCCGATACGGCCGCTCAGGAGCCGATCATCGTCGAATATGCACGCTCGTTTTTCCCGGTCGTGCTGGTCGTCTTGCTGCTCCGCTCATTCCTGTTCGAGCCATTCCGTATACCTTCGGGTTCCATGATGCCGACCCTGTTGATTGGTGATTTCATCCTCGTCAACAAGTTTACTTATGGGGTGCGTTTGCCGGTCCTCAATACCAAGATCATCGAGAATGGCGCGCCAAAGCGGGGGGATATCGTTGTGTTCCGCTTTCCCAAGGATCCCACTATGGATTACATCAAGCGAGTTGTCGGGCTCCCGGGTGACAAAATCAGCTATTACAACAAGCAGATTTTTGTGAACGATCAGCCGATTAAACAGACACTCCTGGGTCAATATGAGGGGGGCAGCCAAGCCGCTGGCATGGAAGGCGAATCCTTGTTGAGCGAGGACCTTGGCGATGTAACCCACGATATTCTGGTAAGAACAGGTGATCCCTCGGCGCGTGAAGGTGTGTTTGTCGTCCCGGCAGGTCATTACTTCGTCATGGGCGACAACCGGGACAACAGCAACGATAGTCGGTTCTGGGGCGCGGTGCCCGAGGCCAATCTGGTCGGACGCGCCTTCTTCATCTGGATGAGCTGGGATTCGGGGAAGCCCGGCCCTGCCTTCAACCGGATCGGTACGGTATTGGAATGAAGCCGTTGTGCCTGCCCCTCGTGGGCGCCTTAACCCGAGCCCACTATGGACGCTCGGGAAATGAGGCGGGCATGACTCTCCTTTCATTCCTGGTCCTGGTCGCCATCGGTGGACTT
>JAJRDJ010000310.1 GCA_028678445.1 Methylococcaceae bacterium | reverse complement strand
GGCAGGGCGCGGGCCGCCGGGTTGTTTTGCCGGAACTGTTCAAGCGCGGGATCGAGCATGGGTTCGATCGTGGGAGGCACGGCAGCAAAGTCGCCGAGCAACCGTGCCTGCCCTGGAGACGGAGGGCACGGATCAAGCAGCAGCGCCACCGCGAAGGGCTGGTTTATGGGCCGGAATTCGGCGATCGGAAACAGCGGTGGCACGTCGTAAGCGACGAGCAGCACCTGGCGCTCGCCATCGGTGCAGCGAAGCAGTGCTTCAGCGAGTCCCACGCCGAAGCTGTCGTCATAGGCGCAGAGGCTTTCGGCGGGATGGCGCGAGCCAGTGGCGATGCTCCAGTAGCCAGCGGCGGCGTTGTGGACCGAGTTATGAAAGGCGGTGGGTGACAGGCGCCGGTCGTTCCCCGCCAGTTGCTCGAAGATGCCGTGGATGACTTCCACCTCGCCGCCCGAGGAAGCAAAGACCGAGGTAATAGCGGTGGGGTCCGTGTCGCCCAGGGCTTCGGTGGCGACATCCAGCGCCAGGCGGGTCACCCCCGTGGCGCGGCGGCGCTCGGTAGCGGGCAGGCAGTCGCCGAGCGGTTTGGCCATTTCGCCGGACAGATAGGGCGCCGTACCGGCCAGCACGGCACGGCTGGCCAGCCAGCCCGTAAGTCCGGGCCCACGGAGACCAATGCCCGTTACGAAGGCTTCGATCATGCTGCAGCCCGTCCCAGCAACAGGCTGGCATTGCTGCCACCGAAACCGAAGGCATTGCTGAGGATGGCGCGAGCCGTAAAGCGTTCTTCCCGCAGCAATACCCGGCTGGTAAAAGCGGGGTCGACGCTGAGGGTATTGAGGCTGGGCGGCAGGAAATCCTCTTCCAGACACAGGCAGGCGATCAGTGCATTCAGGATGCCGGCCGCGCCCAGCGTGTGACCGGTCCAGCCCTTGATGGAACTGCAGGGCGCGCCCGCTCCGAGCACCGAGGAGAGCGCCCGGTCCTCGGCGCTGTCGTTGGCCGGAGTGGCCGTGCCGTGTAGCAGAGTGAAGTCGACGCCCCCAGGCTCGAGACCCGCACGCGCCAGGCACTCCGTCATGGCGAGGGCCGCCCCCAGCCCGTCGGGGTGCGGGGATGACATGTGGTAGGCGTCCGCGCTTTCTCCATAACCGAGCAGCAGGGGGGATGGGTCACCCGGGTGCGGGTGTTCGAGCAGGGCGAAGCCGGCCGCCTCGCCAATTGAAATACCCTTGCGGTCGCGGTCGACGGGTCGGCAGGGCTCGTCGGACACCAGTGACAGCGCGTTGAAACCATAAAGCGTAGTCAGACAGAGACTGTCAACGCCGCCCACTACGGCCGCGTCGCACCAACCCGCGGCCAGCATGCGCGCCGCGCTGGCAAACACCTTGGCGCTGGATGAGCAGGCGGTGGAAATGGCCAGCGTGGGACCGCCAAGGTTCAGCGCCGTACGGACAAAATCAGCCGCCGCGAAGGTATTCTGCGTCTGAGGGTAACGGAAGTCCCGGGGTAGCCGCCCGGTTTCCGGGTCGCGGTGACGGTAGGCCGCTTCGGTTTCGAGGATGCCGGAGGTGCTGGTGCCGATGACGACGGCGATGCGCTCGCGGCCATGCCGCCGGACGGCTTCCGCAACGGCCGAGAGGAAGCCATCGTGCTGTAACGCCTGGAATGCCAGTCGATGGTTGCGGCATTCAAAAGCGGTGAGGCGGGACGGCAATGGACACGCTTCAATACCGGCGACCCGCCCGATCCAGGTCGGAATGTCGGCGCCGGGAAAATCGCAGGGGGTCAGGCCCGAGCGCGCTGTGCGGAGTCCTTCGAGCGTCGCGGCGCGGCCGGCACCTAGGGCGCTGATGAGAGTGTAGTCGCGGATCGCGACAGGCCGCATGGCATGTGGATTTTGTAGTGTTGGGAAGCGTTCGCCATGTGCGGATGAGGTGGACATAAACAGGTAATTATCGCGGAACTGCCGGCCGTTGTGCCAGCAACGCGGCGAAACCGATGGCCAGCACCGCGCCCAGCGCGACTGTCGACCCGATGGCCCGGAGCATGTTGATCCCGGAAAAGGCCAAGGTGCCGAATGCCAGTACCGAGCTGGAACCGCATACCAGCAGTGACAGCAGCGTCCTTCGACGCTCCTCCGGGTCGGCGGCGTCGCGGTTGAAAAACAGTGACTGATCCAGGCTCAGCCCCATGACCAGCAGCAGTGATACCAAGTGATAAAGGTTTAGCCCGTCGAAAAGCAGCGCCATGATCAGGGCGGTACAGACTCCGGCCCCCACTACAGGCGACAACACGCGGAGCGCCGTCGGAGCGCTGCGCAGGCCGAAGGCCAGCAGCAGGCCGATGACCATGAGACTCGCGGCCAGCAGCCGCAGCGCCTCCTGCCGGTAGTCCCGCATCAGTCGGGTGGATTCCTCCCGGAGATCGACGAATGAAACGCCAGACTTTGCCCAAGGCGCCAGTACTTGCCGGATCGTCGCCTCGTCGGTGATGCCCGACAGCGGCACCAGCGCGGCCCAGCCGGTTTTTAGCGGTACCAGCAGGCTGTCGACCCGGTCGGCCAGCAGTGTCCCGGCGAGGTCGTCCTTACGGACCGGACCGCGCTGTCGGGCTTCGGCAATCTCCTGGACAAAGGGAGCAAAAATCCCCGGCTTGAACGGCAGACCGCGCTGGGCATCGCGCAGATGTGGTTCGAGCAGGGTTTGTTCCGGCAGTGCCGCCAGCCGTTGCCGTTGGATGCGCTGGCTGGGCAGATAGCGCGCCGCCATGTCGTAACCGGCCAGTGCGCCCTGCCGCTGCAACTGATCGAGCGGGACAGCGATGGCTTCGGATGTGGTCAGGGCGGATTCCCCATCCGGTGCGGTGATGACGACCAATTTCCGAAGATCGGGGGCGCTGAAATCCTTCTGCAGAGAGGCGTCGAGCTGCTGGCGCTCGGGCGCTACCGGATTGAGGGCGGCGATATCGTCGTTCCAGAGCGGTGTCCCCGAGTAACTGAAAATTCCCAGCAACGCCAGCGTGAAGGCCAGCGGCAACCAGCGCCAGAGCCCTAGTCTGTCGGCCGGCAGGGAGATAGTGGAACCCTGCGCGACCCACGCCGGCAGCCGGACCCCGGTGC
>JAJRDJ010000309.1 GCA_028678445.1 Methylococcaceae bacterium | reverse complement strand
TGGAGCCGGTGCTGCGCGACCCGGACCGCAATTTTCTCCACAATCATCTGGGGCTCAACGAAGATTCCCGTCTGCCCGCGACCCCGGATTGTGCCGACCTGCCTTATTTTCTCCGCACCTACTTCGCCTGGAAAATCGGCCTGCCGGTGTCGTTTCGCGCTTGTGACCGAGGCACGGCCAGCCGCCCACCGCGGTGCGGGATCGTCACGGTGGATGAACGCTTCACCCGAGGCAAAGTACCCGCCGGCAGTTTCACCAGCCTGATGCGGCAAATTGCCGACGCGGTCCATTCCGGCAGTGCCAGGACCGGGCTCACGGATGAAAGCACCGACTTCTACCCCGTGCCGCTAAACCGCGCCTCACTCTGGCCGGGCACCGTCTACGCCGACCCGTATGGCCACATCCTGATCACCGCGAAATGGATTCCGCAGGGGTCGGCTCGGTCCGGCATGCTGCTCGCCGTCGACGCCCAGCCGGATAATTCCGTCGCTCGGAAACGCTTCTGGGAAGGCAACTTTCTGTTTGCCAATACCGCCGGCGCGGGCCCTGGTTTCAAGGCATTCCGGCCGCTGATTGGCGATGAGGGCCGAACACGCCTGCCATCCAATGACTGGCTGGCCGTCAAGGCACCGGTAGCCGCCTATTCCGAAGAACAGGATGCGTTATCACCCGAGGACTTCTATGCGACCCTCGGCAAGCAGATCAACCCCCGTGGCCAGGCTCCAGAGGAAGCGTATGACGCCATGCTGGATGCCCTGGTCGAACAACTCGAAACCCGCGTTGGCGCCGTCGAGAACGGCGAGGATTATTTAAGAAAGCCTCGTGGAACGGTGATTCCGATGCCCTCGGGTGCCGCCATCTTTGAAACGCTCGGCCCTTGGGAGGATTACGCCACCCCTTCGCGGGACATGCGTCTGTTGATTGCCCTGAAAGTGATCTCGCGCCTGCCCGAGCAGATTGTTCGATATCCAGAACTCTATACCTTAAGGGGACGATCGGCGGCAGAAGCCCGGGATGACATCGAAAGCTTGCACGAACGGAGCATACGCGAGCGCCGCTTCAGTTACACACGCAGCGACGGCAGCCCATGGGAGCTGACAGTGGCGGACATGTTCGAGCGGCGTGGCGAACTGGAGATGGGCTATAACCCCAACGAGTGCGTCGAAGCCCGCTGGGGCGCCAAACCGGATACCCCCGAATATGAAACCTGCCAGCGGCATGCACCGGCGGAACAAAAGGCCAGAATGACGCAGTACCGTAGCTGGTTCCAGAAAACCCAGAGACCGACCCGATAAGCCCCATGAATATGCGGACCATCCAATCCCTGCTGATCGTATTACTCATGTTGAGCACCGGATGTGCCGGCAAAAAAAAGTCTCCAGATCGCTCCCAACGCCTACCTGCGACCAGCACCGCAGGACAACCCGCCGGTGGAGCGCCGCGGGGTTCCGTCAGGCAGCGGATCATCAAGACCGCTCTACAGGAATGGGAGTTTTTCGGCCGCCAAGCGGTTCGGCTCGATGGGAACGAGGAAAGCATTCCCCATGTTGGCAAGTGGGAGGACGATGGTGATCCCTGGTCCTCTCGGGTGAACTGGTACTGGAGCGCCGTGGGCAAACCCGGACTCGATGGCTTCGACTGCAAGGAGCCCTGGTCCGCCGCCTTCATAAGCTGGGTCATGCGGCAAGCGGGATTAAGTTCCAGCCAATTCCCTCCCGCGGATGCCCACTGGAATTACATACGCTACTTTATCGACCATGCAGCATATTCGGACGCGGCCTTCGTGAGCCATCGCATCAACGAATATGTGCCCAAGCCCGGGGATCTGATTTGTGCCACCCGCGGCAACAACGGCTTCATACCGATCTATGAAATGCCGCCGGGCACGGTCTTGAGCGGTCACTCCAAGCTGCACTGCGACATCGTCGTTGAGCGCAGTGGCAAAAGCCTCGCCAGTATCGGCGGCAATGTGCGCAACTCCGTCACCAAAACTTTCATTAAGCTCAACTCCAACGGCCTGCTTCAGCCCATCGAACGGCGGCCTTGGTTCGTGGTGCTGGAGAACAAACTCCCCCCCTGAGACATCCATCCCCACGGGTGATAACGCATTCAACAACATTGGCCAGGAACCTGTATCAGGATATACTGTCTGATGTCGAGCACGGGGGTGATTTGGTTTCGACGTGGATCACAAAACCCAAGGTGCATGCCGAGGTGCAGTTCCCCTCGTAAAACCAGCTGCAACCAAGTTAGTTGCCAACGACGACAACTACGCTCTAGCCGCTTAATCGGCTAGTCTCTGACCAGGGCCTGCTTATGGACGCTGTCTCAGGGATAACCCAAGCATAAGCTCGCGAAGAGGCAAGTCCGGGGCCAAATCGCTAAAACTCACGGAATCGCTGTTCGTCTTCCCTGCCAGTCGGGGAGCGGGCCGTTAAAACCAAAGACTCGGATAAGCATGTAGAGCCGAAGGCGGAGGATTTACGGACGCGGGTTCAATTCCCGCCACCTCCACCAATCACAAAAGAACAACCCGTCTCTCTCAGGTCTTTCCTGGGGTGATGGGTTTGTTTTTATTTGCACTATCAAAAGGTTACGCAAGTCTCCAGCCAGCCCAGCAGGGCCGGGCTCTGCGTAAATTCGGGCCTATTTTCTGGGATTTTGTCTCTGTTTGGCCCCCAATTCTCGGTTTTCTCGTGCCGCGTTCCGGACCTCGTCCCCGCTATTCTCTGTTTTGCGGAGTTGCGTGAAGTCATCGACCGGTGTCATATCCGGACGCATTTTTCGAACTCCGCCGGGCTGACGCGCAGAGGAAGCGTTGTTAATTTTCATTTCCCGGCCCTGGGTGCGGCAAGCCATACACAAATATCTGAACCCAGACAGTAATGGTCGGAAGACCCGCCCCTTGGCCGCGCCGTTGCTCCCGACTATTCCTTCCGGGGGTGCTTTGCCTAGCAGGCTTTGCATTTCGACTGCAAGCATCCACCATGCAGCCAATCGCGGTCGTATCCCCGGTCTGGAAGCGGCTTATGACCTGGTCACCGCCCCAGGTGACCTTGCCGACGATTTCATGGCCCGGCACGTAAGGATACGGCGTAGCATTCCTCTCATTTAATTCCGCGTTTCGCAACGCTAACCCGACGGGGCCAAGCCGCTGGCATAAGCCATACCGCCGTCAAGGCGGGGCATCGGCCGGGGTTTCCAGCAGCTCAAACGCCTCCTCAAACCGCAAATTCCGCATGGCGGCGAGGGCCTCGGTCCTGGCCGGGCCATAAATGGCGGCGGTGGCGGAGAACCGGCAGTGACGACATCCAGGTCATCATGACCCTCACCGCCACCGTCTGAGGTATGGGCCCCGTGCTGCAATACGATGCCGAAGCCGCCGCCAAAAGTCTGCCCGGCGTCCACAGCGTCCATGCGGAAGTCGTCTTCGACCCGCCCTGGTCCCGCTGCGCATGTCGGAAGTGGCGCAGTTGCAGTTGGGGATGATTTGATCAGATTCTGCGAAACAGCCGCTGCACTTCGGTGTCTGGCTAATGGGCATGCGCCATGGCCACTTGAATCCGCCCGCGTAAAACCGCCCTGAAGCCAACCGCCTTCTATCGTCAGGAGAGTTGGCGCAAATACTAAAGTTGACCGGCCGGATTCCGCACCCGGCCGGTCCTGGTTGGGATTAACCTTTCTTGGGCTTGGCTAGTTCGAGATGCTCAAGCGCCTGCCTGGCGTGCGCGGTGCCGCTGGGGGCATCCCCCTTTTTGCCGGCGTCAATGGCCGCTTGCAGATGGGTAACCCCTTCCGCCGTGTGGGGGTTCGCTTCCGCTTTTTTGGACGCTTCGGCATGGGTGAGCGCTGTGGACGCATGCTCCACCAACACCGGCGGATGCCCGGCTTCGCCATGAGTGATGGCGGCCTTAGTATGTTGAATAGCCTGCGGGAGATGCTCTGACTCAGCCCATGCCAGCGGGAAATTCAGGGCGAAGGCGGCAGCCAATACAAATAACACCTTTTCATGACGGGTACCTCGATAAAGGAAAGTGACAAGAACCCGGTAGCGGTGGCCAGCAAAGGCAAAACCGAATTTACCGGGGATTCTTGTGTAATTGGCCAGTTCCTGTACGTTAAGGAATAAGCAATCATATTGAGGTAATTATTTTACATATATACCTACGTCGACAAGCGCCTCCTGCCCTCCTGCACAGCCATGCTGCGGACGCCTTTGGCCTGAACTGCGATG
>JAJRDJ010000308.1 GCA_028678445.1 Methylococcaceae bacterium | reverse complement strand
GGTATAGCCCACCCTGTCCGAAAGTAGGGTACGAAAGATGGCTAGCTGTAGTGGACTGCAATCGAAAACGGTCAGGACTGCAATCAGCGCGATTTCAGGACCGAATTAACTGCCACTATCGATACCTCCAAGACCGGATTATTGGCCACTATAATCTGTCTAATAGTTATTCCGACATGTTATATTAAGTAACTTGTTGATTTTTGGCTTTGGTAAATAAACGACTAATATCCTGTCGAACCTGATGGGATAGGTGTTCAAGGTTATCATTTAAAATTCGTAGTCCCTTATCCCGATTTCCTTCCTTATAGGCTATTAAAACAGCGGAGGCGCATAAATGGAATTTTGCATGACTTTTAACGAGTTCATTATATTCTGCAAACAGCCGATAGGATTGACTATCATGACCATAAAGCCATTGGCCCAGCGTACATAGGTCACTGCGGCCAACAGCTCCAGCATCCGCCTGTTCCATATCGTCTCCCACGACCATTTTATGGAGATGATGTTTCCAGGCTCGATGAGCATCAAGGGCAGAATTTAGGTTAAGACCTGACAACTCCTCCTCCTCCCTGTATCGTTGCCCATCATTTCCCGAGTCCTTAAGACGCGTCTTTAACCAGCTAAACATATTGAAAATTCTCTTTACCTCGTAAGCAGCAAAAGTATAGCAGGGTAGACCGCATCATCAATGATAACTTCGTTGGTTCCGACACGGACCGTTCCAACGGGTGTCATCGGCGTTGTTTTCCATAAATGAAAACCGCGCCCAAACCGAAGATGGACGCGGCATCATGTGGTTTCAATACCTAATCTGCGCCCTTGGGCGCATTTGGAAGTATAGTAGATGCGGGCCAGGTAAAACCGTTAGGGCTAAATTTTGCCGGAAAATATCGAACCGCCATAAAGCATAGGCCGAACCCGCGCAACTCGGGTGACAGCCCCTTGCTGTCGCAAGCCGCCCGCGCCTATCTGCGAGGGATGGTGCAGAAGGCCGGCATTGAAAAGAAGATCAGTCACTACAAGCTGCGCCATACTGACGCCACCAACCTGCTCAACGCCGGGGCGGAGCGGGTGGACATCAAGGCATTACTTGGCCACGAGAGCATCGCCACCACGCAGATTGACACCCACGTCGGGCAGGAGCGGATGGAGAAAGTGGTGGGGAGGTTGTAGGTGCTTGGGAACGTCCCATGCCCTGGTGGGCGAGCGGGATGCCGCTTGAGCGGCTCGTCCAGCTATAAGCTATACTCTTCGCATTTCCTGGCGTGCCGCCGTATAACTCAACCATCGGGGAGTTATGCGGAACCCGCAAATTGTTGGGTCGCATCGTTACTAAAGTCGTGGTAGCCAGCAAATTGGCTAAAGCGCATCCGTCCTATTTCCCAAGAGAGATGCAAAATGAATCACTCACGACCGGGAGGAGGCAAGTCTCATGATCGAAATAAACTTGACCTATGATTTTCTGCCTGGCGTAGATGAACAGGCCTACGCTGAATTTGCGAAAAAGACCATCGGCGCTACGTTAAAAGCCGCTGGGCTGGTTGAATTCCGCGCCAATCGGAACCTGTGCTTCTCCTCATCCCAAGTGCGGATTACCACCGTGTGGCAAACGCTGAGCGACTGGGCCGACTTCGTCGAAAGCGCCACCTGGCAGGCGCTGGAGTTTGAACTTTGCACCTTCACCACCAACAATCGCATCGAGATATGGGGGCCATCGCTACTGGTGCCCGAGCCCATCCGCCCCGGTCGATAGAAGCGCCGCCGCAAATTCAGGATACGCTCATTGGTAGGTTCGGACGGCGATTCGCTCCGCGTTGCTTCACTGAAGCGCGGCTATGCTTAGGGTTGACTGGGTAACCCAGCTTAATCAATATCGGCCACACACACTTCGACCCTGCTCCGGCGGGGTTTTTGCTGGCGGGTTTGGCGACCCTCCTTCTGTATCGGTGGACGGCCTGATGATTCCGCCGCGAAACGATCATCAGACATACACTTCAAAAACCCGCTATCTGCTTGCTGTCGGAACCAAAAATTCAAGATCAGCCCCTCCTCACAAGAATCGTTTCAACTGCGCCGGTATCCGCTCCTCCTTCTGCTCCTCCCCCGGCCCCAGCGTCACCGCCGCCTCGCCGGGCTTGAGCCAGAACTGTACTACTACCTCGCCCCGGACGGCCACGAGATCGAGCCACGATTCCAACTCCAAAGCGCGGACGTAGTGCAGGCGGAGAATCCCGCCCCGGTACAGCGCCGGGTTGTAGGTTTCGGGGTCTGGGGAGCAACGGAACAGAAAACCTCGTTAAGCCTGTAAACTGTCTCATTAGGGTCTAGGTTCTAATCCAGTCGCGTCTCAAAATATCCGCATAAAACCCTAATGAGACGTTAAATCTGTCTCATTGGAGCGTTTCGCTGGGGTGTAGCCTATCGGGACGACGGGCCAGAATTTCAGCGAAAATCCTGAGGTTCAGCCTTTACCAAGGTTTTCCGTTCCATTGCTCCTCAGACCCCTTCAAGAAGTGAAGGCGATCATGCCTCGCCCCCGATCCCTATTCCGTGCCACCCCGATCCCCTCATGATTTCTTGGGGGGATTTCCCGGCAAATTGGCGATCATATTACGGGTCATCTCTTCGACGATGGTTTTAAAGGCAATGGATTGTTCCATCCCAGTGTCGATGGCGTAGTTCGATTCTTCCGATCCTTCCCAGGCAATGGTGGCGGTTTCGGTGTCCCAAATCTGTAGAAACAGGCGCGCGTTGGCGTATTTGGTGCCCAATAGCCGCAGCCCGAAGGCGCTCAGCCGCGTGTCATAACTTTGGTCGAAACCGGCTAATTTGAGGTGCGCAACATATCGGGTGCCAACCGCCTGGCCAATCCGTTGCAGGAGAGGTTTGGGAAATAGCCCGCTCTCACGGTACTCGACGAGCATTTGCCGGTATTCGGTGGACCGGTCAGCGCGGTTGAGGCGATTCAGGGTCTCCGGTAGCCCCAAACACCGAATGTCCGGCCGTTCGTTTCTGAACACCTCCACGACCGCAAGGGCCAGAGCCTGTCGGTCTTCATCCCGAGTCCAAACCGTATCCGGAGTGAGGATCGCCAAACCGTCTCGTTCGAGATCGCCGGTTTTGAGGGAGATCGTTTCGTACTGGGAAGTGGAATAGATTTGGGGTACGGAGGTGCAACCCACCAGGAGTCCGCAAAGGAGAAAGGCCCGAAGAACATTCTTTGCCATCACCACGAGCAATGTCGAACCGGCTGTTTGTCTGGATACCATGGTGGGAATCTCCACAGGTTAATGGCATGGACCCATCCCTCTTCACCCATACGCGCCAACTTAAGGGGTAAGGGATTGAAAAAGGTATAAAAAAATGGCAGGCTCGAGGTTCTCTCACAAACCTTGCCATCGGAGGACCGATCACGATGAGCCTGCCTTTCGGAAATCTTGATACGACATTTGAAAGTTTCTTACAAGAGCTGCCCGAGAACTATCGGGAGCTGGCGCTCGAATTCAAAGCGTTCTGTCGGTCACGCAAGATCAAAACCCCGGAGCCGTTGATGCAGGTGGTGATGGGTGACTGCGGGATTGACGAGGTACTGCGCGAAACCGCGGGGAACTTCACGTTGTTGGAGGAACGGATCAGCGATACCGCGATCCACCATCGCCTCAAGGCTGGTGTGCCGTGGCTGAAGGCGTTGCTCAGCCAGAGGATGGGTGAGGCTGCGAAACCCCTAACTGGGGTTGTAAGCCGGAACCGCCGAAAATTCCGTGGGCAGCAAGTCGCCAGAAATGATCCGTTTAAGGGATGATTTAGCACGTCCAGCACCGACTTGACCCTCCTGTCATTTTTCAAAGTCGACTTCGGCACTGATCCAGCGCTCCCTCGAACTGGGTGAGTAAAATGGTCAAAGTCGACTGCAGCCGCCTTCAAAGCCGCCTTCAGCCTGTGGCAAAGGGTCGAAGTCGACGGCAATGGGGTAGCATGACCCACCGATCGCCGAGCGCGACTGGAATGAAGCGTGTCAGAGCGCAGTCAGCCCCAAAACGCCCTGCTGAAATCCTCTTTGACAATCCGCTGAAGTCGACTTTGAAAAATGACAAGCGGGTTGCGACCGGTCCGGCGTCCAACAAACGAGGGTTTTCTGCGCTAGCCCCTGCGGAGATTTCAGTTGCAGATCATGTCGGTTCGAACCCGACGATGGCCGGTTCGGTGCGTTCGATGGCCGGTTCAGTTGCGGATCATTCCGGTTTGAACGCCTTTCAGTTGCAGATCATTCCGGTCGGAAAATGGCGTTGATGGCCGGTTTGCCGTGTTTCGATGGCAGGTTGCTACACTTACCGTTCCGATCATTCAACACTGCCAAACAAGTCGATGCATTGCTCCCGCAGCCACTGATTGGCCGGGTCATGATCGGCGTTGGCGTGCCAGTACAACTGCACGTCCAGCGGTGGGGTGGGCAGGGGAAAGGGATGGATATGGTTGCCGAACTGGGCGTTGGCGATCCGGGCGTACTGTTCCGGCATGGTCAGCAGCCAGTCAGTCCGTGCGACCACCCGGCAGGCGGCGAAATAATGCTGGCAGCGCAAGCCGATCCGTCGGCGATGTCCGGCCCGATGCAACTCGAAATCCTCCAGTCCCGGACCCTGGCGGCGTGACGAGACCAGGATGTGGGTCTGGCGGAGATAAAGGTCCAGCGTCAGTTGGTCCGGGATCGCGGGATGATGCGGGCGGGCGAGGACAATCAGACGGTCCTGGGCCACCCGCCGCTGGTGGATGGCCTCGCTCACCGGCAAGGGAATGTCCAGGGCCAGGTCGAGGGCGCCTGAGGCCAGATCGGCCTCGAGCGCACGGCGGTCGGCCCGCACGCTGGCAAGGGTAATCTCCGACGCCTGCTGCTCGAGGGCGTGGACCAACCGGGGCAGGAGGGTGGCCTCGAACACGTCGCGCAGGCCCAGATGAAAGGTGCGGCGGGTCTGGCGGGGATCGAAGCGCGGGTTTTCCTGCACGCTGAGTTCCAGGGTTTGCAACGCCTGCCGCACCGGTCCGATGAGGCTGCGGGTCAGCGGCGTGGGAGCCATGGTCGCACCCTGGCGCACGAACAAGGGATCCTTCAGCAACTCCCGCAGCCGCCCCAGCGCGTGGCTGAGCGCCGGTTGGGTCAACCTGAGTTTCTGGCTGGCGCGGGTGATGTTGCCTTCGCTGTAGATCGCGTCCAGCACCACGAACAGGTTCAGATCGATTCGACTGATATGCATAAAATTAATGATTAAGTATTCAAACTATTCATTTGATTGATTCTAGGCGCCGGGGTAGGCTGAGCGCAACTTCCGATTCGAGCCGAACCTCATGGACTTCGCCTATTCCACCCGAGCCCGCGACTACATCGAACGCCTGAACGCCTTCATGGCCGAGCACGTGCTGCCGGCCGAGCCGATCTATCGCCGGCAGCTCGCCGGCGGCGCCGACTGGACCCGGTGGAACCAGCCGCCGGTCATGGAAGAACTGAAAGCCAAAGCCAAAGCCGCCGGCCTGTGGAACCTGTTCCTGCCGGACGTGGAATACGGCGCCGGCCTGAGCAACGTCGATTACGCGCCGCTGGCCGAAATCACCGGTTGCTCCCTCATCGCGCCGGAAGTTTTCAACGGCAACGCGCCCGACACCGGCAACATGGAAGTACTGGTGAAGTACGGCTCCCCGGCCCAGAAAGACGCCTGGCTGAAACCCCTGCTGGCCGGGGAGATCCGCTCGGCGTTCTGCATGACCGAGCCCGAGGTCGCGTCTTCCGACGCCACCAACATGCGGGCGACCGCCCGGATCGAGGGCGACGAGGTCGTACTTGACGGCCGCAAATGGTGGAGTTCCGGCATCGGCCACCCGCACTGCAAGATGCTGATCTTCATGGGACTCACCGATCCCGACGCCGACCAGCACCGCCGGCATTCGATGGTGCTGGCGCCGCTGGACACGCCCGGCGTGAAGATCGAACGGATGCTGCCGGTGTTCGGCAGTTACGACGCGCCGTTCGGTCACGGCGAAGTCAGCTTTACCGACGTGCGCTTGCCGCTGGACGCTGTCATCGGCGGGCCGGGCCGCGGCTTCGAGATCGCCCAGGGTCGCCTGGGTCCGGGGCGCATCCACCACTGCATGAGGGTGATTGGCGCGGCGGAACGGGCGCTGGAATTGTTGTGCCAGCGCGCGACCAGCCGGATTGCCTTCGGCCAGCCGCTGGCCCGCCTCGGCGGTAACCCCGACATCGTCGCCAACGCCCGCATGGCGATCGAACAGGCCCGGCTGCTGACCCTCAAAGCGGCTTGGCTGATGGATACGGTCGGGATCAAGGGGGCGACGAGCGAGATTTCGCAAATCAAGGTGGTGGCGCCCGGCATGGCGCAGCGGGTGATTGACGCGGCGATCCAGATGCATGGTGGGGCGGGCCTGTCCGACGATGTCGAGTTGACCGCCCTGCTTGCCTACGCCCGGGTGCTGCGGATCGCCGACGGACCGGACGAGGTGCATCGCAAGCTGATTGCCAAACTGGAATATCAACGGCAGCAGGCCCGGTCCGGCGGGCCGACCTGAGAACTTCATCCTCCTGGAGAATGATATGACCCAACTGATCGATCAGCCCGGTGTAGTGCGTAAAGGTGAGGAACTCGATATCGCGAAGGTGGATGCCTTCATCAAGGCCCATCTGCCCGGTCTGACCGGAACCCCCGAGGTTCGCCAATTTCCGGCCGGGGCGTCGAACCTGACCTACCTGCTGCACTATCCCGATCGCGACCTGATCCTGCGCCGGCCACCGTTCGGCCACAAGGCCAAGTCGGCGCACGACATGCTGCGCGAAGCGGCGATCGTGAGCGCGCTCAAGCCAGTCTATCCCTACGTGCCCACCGTGGTGGCGACCTGCGGCGATCCGGCGATCATGGCGGCCGATTTCTACATCATGGAGCGCATCGTCGGCATCATTCCCCGCCAAGACCTGCCCGACGGCCTGAACCTCAGCGTCGAGAACACCCGCCAACTGTGCCTGAACGTGATCGACCGGCTGATCGAACTGCACCAAGTGGACTATCGGGCCGCCGGGCTGGACCGGCTCGGCAAGGGCGAAGGCTACGTGCGGCGCCAGATCGAGGGCTGGAGCGACCGTTACCGCCGGGCCAAAACCGCCGACGTGGGCGATTTCGAGGCGGTCATGGTCTGGCTCAGGGATCGGATGCCGGCCGGCGATGTTGCCACCTGCCTGATTCACAACGATTTCCGCTTCGACAACGTGGTGCTCGATCCCGCCAATCCGTTCGAGGTGATCGGGGTGCTGGACTGGGAAATGGCCACGCTGGGCGATCCGCTGATGGATTTGGGCAACACCCTGGCGTACTGGGTGCAGGCCGACGATGACGACTGGTTCCAGCGGGTGCGCCGCCAGCCGACCCATTTGCCGGGGATGCTGACCCGTCAGGAAGTGATCGACTACTACGGGAGCAAAACCGGTTACCGGGTCGACCACTTCGATTTCTACGCCCTGTATGGCCTGTTCCGGCTGGCGGTGATCGTGCAGCAGATTTACTACCGCTATTTTCACGGCCAGACCCAAAATCCGGCTTTCGCCCATTTTGGCCACATCAGCCGCTACCTGGAACAGCGCTGCCAGCGGCTGATCGCCGCGTCAAGGCGGTAACCGGAGCGGCCGGATATGACGGGGATTGATCTGGTCCGCCACGGCCAGGCCAGCTTCGGGGCCGACGATGACGACCGGCTGTCGCCGCTGGGCGAGGAGCAGGCGCGGCTGCTGGGCGACTGGGCCAGGGAGTGCGGCTTTGGAATCGGCCGGGTCGCGCTGGGGACGGCCCGCCGCCACCGGCAGAGCGCCGAACGCTGCCTGGCGGCCCCTGGATCGGGGCCATCGGCCGGGGACTGGATCGTCGAGCCGGGTTTCGACGAGTTCGACCATCACGACGTTCTGATCCGGTTCCGGTCGGAACTGGCCGAGCCGGGGGCGCTCGGCCGGGGACTCGCCCGGTCGG
>JAJRDJ010000307.1 GCA_028678445.1 Methylococcaceae bacterium | reverse complement strand
TTGCAGGCCTCCAATTTCATCCAGACCATCGAGGACCGGCAGGGACTTAAAATCTGTTGCCCCGAGGAAATAGCGTGGAGCGAAGGGTGGATCAGCTCGGAGCAACTGGAGGCACTGGCGAAGCCCTTGCGCAAGAACCACTATGGCGACTATCTGCTGCGCCTGCTCAAAATAGGAAATCCCACATGATCGTCGAAAATACTCCCCTGCCCGGGCTCCTCCTCGTCAAGCCGGATGTGTTCGGCGATGAGCGCGGCTTCTTTCAGGAAAGCTGGAATCTCCGCCGCTACACGGAGGCCGGTCTCGACCGGCATTTCGTGCAGGACAACCTGTCGTTCTCCCGCAAGGGCATCCTGCGCGGGCTGCATTTCCAGAACCCGCACTCGCAGGGCAAGCTGGTGTACGCCCTGCGCGGGGAAGTCTTCGATGTCGCGGTGGATGTCCGGGCCGACTCACCGAGCTTCGGCGAATGGTACGGCGTGACCCTCTCGGAAGAGAATCACCTGCAGCTCTTCGTACCGGAAGGGTTTGCCCATGGCTTCTGCGTGACCAGCGAAACGGCTCTGTTCGCTTACAAATGCACAGACTTTTACCGACCCGAGCTGGAATGCAGCATTCGCTGGGACGATCCCGACATCGGCATCGACTGGCCCATCAAGAATCCCGAACTGTCGAAAAAGGATCAGAATGGCCAGTGGCTCAGGGATCTATCCAGGGATGCCCTTGCGGTATGGTAAAGCCGAGTATTTTGATCGTCGGACACGAAGGCCAGGTGGCCTTTGAGCTGCAGCGGACCCTGGCCTGCCTCGGCCAAGTCGCGTCCCTGGGACGAACCACGCAGCCCGCGCTGGACCTGTCCCACCCGGCGTCGATCCGCGAGACAGTCAGAAAAGTCAAGCCGACCCTGATTGTCAATGCTGCCGCCTATACCGCCGTCGACAAGGCAGAGCAGGAACCCGAACTCGCCCATCGCATCAATGCCGAGGCCGCTGGCATGCTGGCCGAGGAGGCCAGGGCCATCGACGCCGGGCTGATCCACTACTCGACAGATTACGTCTTTCCCGGTGATGCCACCGAGCCTTACTCCGAAGACGCACCGGTCGGTCCACTGGGTGTTTATGGTCAGAGCAAACTGGCCGGTGAGAAAGCGATCCGGCAATCTGGCGTGCAACATCTCATCCTCCGCACCGCCTGGGTGTATGGCGGACGCGGGCAGAACTTCCTACTGACCATGCTACGGCTCATGCGCGAACGGGATAGCCTCGGCATCGTTGATGATCAGCACGGCGCGCCGACCTGGAGTCGCCTGATCGCCGAAGCCACGGCGTTGATCGCCCACCGCAACATGCATGGGGGCCGCTTTGACCCTGGCGCGAAAGCCGGCACCTATCACCTCACCTGCGGCGGCCAAACCACCTGGTTCGGCTTTGCCAGCCATATCCGGGAACTCGCTATTCGCCAGGGACAGCTCGATGATAGCGCCGCCCTGCTTAATCCCATCCCGGCCTCGGCTTATCCGACACCGGCACGGCGGCCCAGGTATTCCGTGCTGTCCAATGACAAACTGGCCGAGGCATTCGGGTTGGTCCTGCCCGCCTGGGAAACCGCGCTGGCGCTGTGTCTCGCCGAAACACCCCTGACCTAGACCAACAATTCTGCTCCCGTAATGATCTCGCCCCGTTTCATCCACCTGCGCCTGCACACGGAGTATTCCCTGGTCGACGGGTTGGTGGACGTCAAGGCGCTGGTCAAACGGTGCGTACAACTGGGCATGCCGGCAGTGGCCGTCACTGACCATGCCAACCTCTTCGCGCTGGTCAAGTTCTACAAGGCGGCGCAGTCCGGTGGCATCAAGCCGATCGCCGGGGCCGATGTGCTGCTTTACAACGAGGTGGAACCCGCCGCCCCGTTTCCCATGACGCTGTTCGTCCAGAACGAGACCGGCTACCGGACCCTGACCCAGCTCATTTCCCGCGCCTACCGCGAAAACCAGCACCAGGGCGTTCCGCAGCTCATGACGCACTGGCTGGAAACCCATAACGAGGGCCTGCTTGCGCTCTCTGGCGGCCGGCAGGGGCAAATCGGGCGAGCGATTCTGGCGGACCATCCGCACGAGGCGCGACACTGGGCCGAATACTGGCTGGGGGTGCTCGGCGACCGCTTTTATCTGGAACTGCAACGCACCGGCCGGCCTCGCGAAGAGGCGTATATCGCCGGGGCGGTCGATCTGGCGCTGGCGCTCGATGCCCCGGTGGTCGCTACCAATGATGTGCGCTTCCTGGCCCCGGAGGATTTCGAAGCCCACGAGGCGCGGGTCTGCATCCACCAAGGCCGGGTACTGGACGATCCGCGCCGGCCCCGCGATTACATCGATCAACAGTACCTCAAGAGCCCCGAGGAAATGGCGGCGCTGTTTGCCGATATTCCGGAAGCGCTGGAAAACTCGGTCGAGATCGCCCGCCGCTGCAACCTCACACTGACGCTGGGCAAGAACTTCCTACCCAGCTTCCCGGTCCCCGAAGGCCTTACCATGGCGGAATACTTCGCCAGGGAATCGCGCCACGGACTCAGGGCACGGCTCGCCGCCCGCCCCCCGGTTGGCCAGGGGTCACTCGAAGAACGCACGCAAGCCTACGAGGAGCGGCTGGAGCTGGAAATTTCCGTCATCAATCAGATGGATTTTCCTGGCTACTTCCTGATCGTCGCCGACTTCATCCAGTGGGCCAAGAATCATGGCATCCCGGTCGGACCGGGGCGCGGATCCGGCGCCGGCTCGCTGGTTGCTTACGCCCTGAAGATCACCGACCTCGACCCCATCGAGTTCGGACTACTGTTCGAACGCTTCCTCAATCCCGAACGCGTGTCCATGCCCGACTTCGACGTCGACTTCTGCATGGAGCGCCGGGACGAGGTGATCGACTACGTGGCCCATACCTACGGCCGCGATCGTGTCTCGCAGATCATCACCTATGGCAGCATGGCGGCCAAGGCCGTGGTGCGCGATGTCGGCCGCGTGCTAGGCCACCCCTACGGCTTCGTCGACCGCATCGCCAAGCTGGTCCCTTTCGAGCTGGGCATCACCCTTGACAAGGCTCTGCAGGACAGCGAAGACCTGAAGAAACTCTACGACTCGGACGAGGACGTGCGGACTCTCATTGACTTGGCGCAGTCGCTGGAAGGACTGACCCGAAACGCCGGCAAACACGCCGGTGGCGTGGTCATCGCGCCTTCCGACCTGACCGATTTCAGTCCACTTTATTGCGAACAGGGCGGCGACAACCTTGTCACCCAGTTCGACAAGGACGATGTCGAGGCCGTGGGCCTGGTCAAGTTCGACTTCCTTGGCCTCCGCACCCTAACCATCATCGACTGGGCGCTGGAGACCATCAACTGCCAGCGTGGCGATAAAGGCGAGCCCCTGGTCGATATCGCCCTGATACCCCTCAACGACCCCCCCACCTACGACCTGCTGAAAAGCTGCCAGACTACCGCCGTCTTTCAGCTCGAATCTCGGGGCATGAAGGACCTGATCAAGCGCCTGCGCCCCGACTGCTTCGAGGACATCATCGCGCTGGTGGCCCTGTTCCGCCCCGGTCCCCTGCAATCCGGAATGGTCGACGACTATATCAACGTCAAGCACGGCAAGCAAAAGGCCGAATACCCGCACCCGGTGCTGGAACCCATCCTCAAGCCCACCAACGGCGTCATTGTCTACCAGGAGCAGGTCATGCGGATCGCCCAGGACATGGCGGGCTACACGCTGGGCGGGGCCGACCTGCTGCGCCGTGCCATGGGTAAAAAGAAGCCCGAGGAAATGGCCAAGCAGCGGGAAATCTTTGTCACCGGCGCCACCGGGCTGGGTGTCAGGGAAAAGATTGCCGGCTACATTTTCGACCTGATGGAGAAGTTCGCCGGCTACGGCTTCAATAAGTCGCACTCGGCTGCCTACGCGCTGGTCTCTTACCAGACAGCCTGGCTCAAGGCGCACTATCCGTCCGCCTTCATGGCGGCGGTGCTTTCCTCGGACATGGACAAGACTGACAAGGTGGTGGTGTTTATCGAGGAATGCCGGCAGATGAAGCTGGAGATTCGCCCGCCCGATATTAACCGCTCGCTGTTCCGTTTCACTGCCTTGGCGGACGGGTCCATCCAGTACGGCCTCGGCGCCATCAAGGGCGTAGGCGAGAACGCCATCAACGCAATCCTCGAAGAGCGGCGGCGCGATGGTGCTTTTGCCGATCTCCGCGACCTGTGCCGGCGGATCGATGTGCGCAAAGCCAACCGCCGGGTGCTAGAGGCGCTGATTCGCGCCGGCGCGCTGGACGGCATCGACCCCAACCGCGCCCGCCATATCGCCGAACTGACCGACGCCCTGAAAGCTGCCGAGCAACATGGCATCATGGCCGAAACTGGCCAGGACGATCTATTCGGCTTGCTGGATCCGCCCACCGCCGAAATGGCCACGCCTTCCGCCCCGGAGGTCGAGCCATGGTCAGAACAGGAGCGCCTGAATCAGGAAAAGGCGACCCTTGGCCTGTACCTCACCGGTCACCCGATCAGCCGGTATGAAAACGACATCGTCCACTTCATTACCGAGCGTCTCGGACCGCTGAACGAAAAACACGACCGCAGCGACCAGACCGAAGGCGGTTACGGCCGACGGCAGGAGATCAAGGCCGTGGTGGCCGGTCTGGTGGTCGAACTGCGTACCAAGCAGAACAAGAACGGCAAGCGCATGGCCTTCGCCACGCTGGACGATCGTACCGGACGGCTGGAAGTCGCAGTCTTCTCGGAAGCCTTCGACAAATACCGCAAATACCTCACCAAGGACACGCTGCTGGTCGCCGAGGGCAACCTGAGCTGGGATGATTTTGCAGGGCAGTTAAGGCTCAGCGCGGAAAAGCTGATGAGCATCGGCGAGGCCCGCGTGACGTTCGCCAAGCGCCTCACCCTCCGCTGGCCTCGACCCCATGGCCACCCGCCCGCGCGGGTAGATGCGCTGCACAAGGCGATGCTCCCCTTCCGCGGCGGCCATTGCCCCGTCTACATCGAATACCGAAGCCAAGGCGCGGAAAGCCTGCTACAACTCGGCGAAAGCTGGCAAGTACGCCCAGAAGAAGCCCTGTTGGGTCAGCTAAAGGAAACCCTGGGCGAGGGGTATGTCGAACTGCAGTATGATTCAGTGGGTCTTAGTAATGGCCATTAAGACCTTGCTTTAGCAACCGAGCATGTAATGCGCGCCGGGCGAAGCACATTGAAACGTGGCATCTTTCTGGGTGGCGGTTGTTCTGTTCTTCACCCATAGAGAGGTTATCAGCATGAGACATGGCACAACCGTTGCGTTTAACCTAACCCGTCATGATCGGCTTGGCGCTCGCCCCCGAGCATGAAAGCCGATCGGCCAATTTGCCACTCTAAAGGGGAGGGAAACCCTGGGCACGAGGTCGTTGAACGTTTGAGAATCCAACTCGACGCCTAACCCGATCCCGCCCGGCCCTTTCGCACCCCAGATTGTCGCCCGAAGGACGCACGGTAAAGTGACCCGCGCTCATCGCTCGATGGCGCGAGGCTTCCGGGCCGGCATCCCCGGGGTTTCCCGTACCCCTCAGTATAATCACGGGAGAATCCTCATGAAATCGCTGTATCGACGAATCGCCGGCGCGGACGTGCATCGGATGCTGTATGTCCTCACCGTGCTGATCGAATTAGAGGACGGGACGGTCGAAAAACACCAACGCTCCTTCGGTGGCTTCAAGCGCGACCGCCGGGCCTTGGTCATCTGGCTGCTCGAACTCGGTGTCGACCTCGTGGTCATGGAGAGCACCGGCATCTACTGGAAAAGCCTTTACGCCGCCCTGGAACAGGCCGGGATTCCCGCCCACGTGGTCAACGCCCGCCATGCCCGCAACCTCCCCGGACGCAAAACCGACGTGTCCGATTCCGAATGGCTGGCCCAACTGGGGCGGTTCGGCTTGGTCAAGCCG
>JAJRDJ010000306.1 GCA_028678445.1 Methylococcaceae bacterium | reverse complement strand
TGCCCCAAGTGCGGCAAGCCGGCCCGCCGCGAGACAGACACCTTCGATACCTTCATGGAATCGTCCTGGTATTTCGCCCGCTACACCAGTGCCGACAACGGCCGGGCGATGCTGGACGAACGGGCGAATTACTGGCTGCCGGTGGACCAGTACATCGGCGGCATCGAGCACGCCATCCTGCATCTCCTCTACTCGCGCTTTTATCACAAGCTGCTGCGCGATGCCGGGTTGGTGAACTCCGACGAACCGTTTGCCAATCTGCTGACCCAGGGCATGGTCGTCGCCCCGACTTTCTACCGGGAGGATCACGGCAAGAAAGCCTATATCGGTCCAGCCGAGGTCGAGGTCAGCACCGACGAGAAGGGCCGCATCACCGGCGCGCTACTGAAAACCGACGGCCAGCCAGTGAAGGTGGGGGGCACCGAAAAAATGTCGAAATCCAAAAACAATGGCGTCGACCCGGAGCATCTGGTCAGCCGTTATGGGGCGGACACGGTGCGCCTCTTCACCATGTTCGCGGCGCCTCCGGAACAATCCCTGGAATGGTCGGATTCGGGCGTCGAGGGCGGTTTCCGCTTTTTGAAAAGGCTGTGGAAACAGGTCGCCCAGCATGTCAACGAGGGCCCGGCTCCCGCGCTGGATACGGCGGCCCTGAACGAAGGGCAGAAGACCCTCCGCCGGCAGGTGCATGAAACCTTGCGCAAAGTGACGGACGACATGGGCCGGCGCTTTACCTTCAACACCGCCATCGCCGCGAACATGGAGTTGCTCAACGCGCTGGCGAAGTTCACCGATGCCAGCGGGCCGGGCCGCGCCGTCCGGCACGAAGCGCTGGAACTCGTCACGCTGATGCTCGCCCCGATCGTGCCGCATATCAGCCAGCACCTCTGGCAGGCCCTGGGACATGACGGCATTGTCGCCACGGTGGCCTGGCCCGGTTTCGATGAGGCCGCGCTGGCGCAAGATGCCATCGAACTCGTCGTGCAGGTCAACGGCAAGTTGCGTGGCAAGATCACCGTTCCGGTCGACGCCGACCGGGCCATGGTCGAAAGCACCGCGTTGAATGATGAGAATGTCCTGCGCTTCATGGACGGCAAGCCGCCAAAAAAGGTAATCGTCGTGCCGCGCAAACTGGTCAATATCGTTGTTTGAGGCGGCACGTATGGCTAACTACCGGTTACTGCCGCTGCTCGTGATCCTGGCCCTCGCGTCCGGTTGCGGCTTTCACCTGCGCGGCGACATCACCGGGACAGCGAAGGAAAAGACGCTGCTCATGACCGGTGTGAGCCGTGACAATCCCTTTTACAGAAGCTTTGTCCAAAACCTTACCACCGGTGGCGGCACCCTGGCGAGTAAACCCCAGGATGCCAGTGCGATCATCAGCGTGGTCAAGGTGGCCCATATCCGGCGACCGATTACCCTGAGCGCGGCGGGCCGGGCCAACATGTTCGATCTCACCTTCCGGGTGATTTACGAGGTCCAGAACCCGAAGGGTGATGTCCTGATACCCGAAAAGGAGCTGGAAGTCCGGCGGGAATACTTCAATACGCAGGGCTCGCCGCTAGGCCAGGGACTCGAAGAGGCGCAAATGCGCCTGGAGATGGAGAAGGATGCCTCGCAAACCCTGTTGCGGCAGATCGTCATCGGCTTGCGCGAGAGGTCGGCCAAGCCCTCGTGAAACTGTATCCGGAGCAACTCGCCAAGCATCTCAAGGGGACTCTGGCCCCCGCCTATGTGCTCAGCGGCGAGGAGCCTCTGCAACTGATGGAGGCGGCCGATGCGATCCGCCAAGCGGCCAGGGCCGCCGGCTACACGAGTCGCGAGACCTATTATGTGGACGGCGGTTTCGACTGGAGTGTCTTCCGGGCGGACTGTGCTTCCTATTCCCTGTTCGGGGAGCCCCGGATTCTCGACCTCCGGCTGCCGGCCAAGCCGGACAAGCCGGCGGCGGAGGCGCTGCTCCATTTCGCCGAACAAGTCCCGCAGGACACCGTATTGCTGGCCAGCTTGCCCAAGCTGACGGCGGCCGAGCAAAAAGCCCGCTGGTTCCAGTCCCTTGAACGCATCGGGGTAGTTATGCAGATCTGGCCTCTGGAGGGCGAGAAGCTGCTGCACTGGCTGGATCAACGACTGAACAACAAAGGCCTGCTGGCGGATCAATCAGGTTTGCGGCTGCTGGCGGCCCGCGTCGAAGGCAATCTGCTGGCGGCCGCGCAGGAGATCGAAAAGCTGCACATTCTCCATGGCAGCGGCCAATTGACTGACGAGAACATTCTGAAATCCGTGGCGGACAGTGCCCGCTATGATGTCTTCGCTCTGGCGGAACAGGTGTTGCGCGGGCAAGCGGCCAAGGCCTATCGGGTGTTGATGGGGCTCAAGGGCGAAGGTATCGCGGCCCCCGTCGTGCTGTGGGCGCTGACCCGCGAACTCCGGCTGGTCAATACGCTCAAGGCCGAGATCATCGTGGGCGCCTCGCCAGATGCCCTGTTCTCCCAGTACCGGCTCTGGGACAGCCGCCGGACCGCCATGGGGCTCGCCCTGCAACGCCTCGATCAGGAAGCCATCCACCAGGCCTTGCTGCTGGCGGGGCAGGCCGATCGCATCATGAAGGGCATGGCCCCGGGCGATGAATGGGATGCCCTGCTGGCG
>JAJRDJ010000305.1 GCA_028678445.1 Methylococcaceae bacterium | reverse complement strand
CGACCGCCGCCTGTTCATCTGTTTCTGCGACGACATAGGCCTGCTGCCAGCCAAGATGCTAACCCATCCTCACAGCCCCCAAAAGAATACTCAGCCGTATCAGTAGGCTCCTGATCAAATATACTGGCGGGTGGCACTACACACTCGTCATCGGGGCAGTGGTGGGTTACACGATCAGCTTGACGATCCCTCCCCGGGCGGGGGTGAGGTTCAGGGCTTGGTAAATGGGGCGGGCGGGCGTCCGGTTCGGCGCGCGTGGCCTTGCGGACGTTCCGGGTGCGGCCAGCGGCGTGCTGGAAGGTAGCGGTGACCCGGCACTGGCTGGCGAGGGTTTCACGCAGGGTGCTCCACCGTGTCTCCATCCCGTGCTCTCGGAAGCAGCGACGGATCAGCCGCACGCACTGATAGGCCAGCACCGTGATGAACAGATGGCCGTTGACCCGCGGTTCCTTATGGTGAAAGACCGGGCGCCGCCCGAGTTCGGACTTGAGGCGACGGAACACGGCTTCCAAATCCGTCAGCCGCGTATCGGTGCGCCGCTGCTGCTCCGCATCCCCGCCGGTTGCATGACTGTGCAGGCAGTTGGAGCCCGGATGCGTGAGGCGGCTGCCGGCGATGGGCTGAGGGATAAAATGTAGGGCCGTGGCCTTTTGGCCAGTCGCGTCGGGAACCAGGGCGATGGCATCGTGTTGGCTTACGCCCCGGCGCATTTCCTTGAGACGGCCAAGGCATGCGCAGCGTTGGGTCAGGCGCTTTTCCCCGCGCGGCTTGGCGAGACCGCCGTGGGACCTGGTCCAGGGTCTCGAGTCCGTGGGTGTGTAAGGTCACGATCATGTCTCCAAGAGCCCATCGGCACCGCCGTCATGCTCCTCTCGCGCTGAAAATACGCACTCCCCTTCAGTCTTCTATGTCATTGTAAAAGGTTAAGGATTGCGCTTTTTGAGCGGAAAGCCTATTTTGTCCGCCGGTCGGGCGTATCCTAATTGTGGGACGGCTCGCATAAACCAAGAACACGGCGATCGAGCCGACCCTGTCCAGCGAGGAGAAAACTTATGTTCGAGATACTGTTCCCCTTCACGGTTTTTTTTCTGGCTTACGTGGCCTACGACGCCTATCAGGCCGTACTACGCGCCGAGCGGAATGAACCCTTGTTCAAGCCACGTCTCGCCGTGACACCCCCGGCAGCCAGTGCCACGCCCGCCACCAGCAGCAAAGCCGCGGCACCCGCCAAGGAGGCGCCTAAACCAGCTGCCACCACACGGGCCACCGCGAAGCCCACCGCGGCGGCATCCAACACGACCACGACGAGTGCCACCGCCGGCGAAAGCCACCTGGCTGACACCTTACGCAACCCCACGACTGGAGAACTATCGTCCGTGCCGGCCAACTACCGGTTTGCCAAGAAATGGATCAAGGATGCGCTGGTCAGCGAGAAGCTGCTGGATCGCGTCTACAAGCCTAGCGAGCTCGACGACGCGGCTTCCCGTAAAGTGAGAGAAGCGATCGACAAACTGCGGGCCATCAAGAAATATCAGGCCTGATCACCAATAACTGACACACCTGGCCGGCGCATCTGGGGGCGACCGGCCATTTTCATGCGCGCAAAATGCAGGTCGATTAAAATGGGGGTTGATTTGACGCTTGTCATCCCTCCACAGGAAAAATCCGATGAATCTTCATGAATATCAGGCCAAGCAACTGTTCGAGGCCTACGGTATCGCCGTGCCACGCGGCAAGCCCGCCAGCACCGGGCCGGCAGCGGCAGCGGCCGCCAGAGAATTGGGTGGTGAGCGTTGGGTCGTCAAGGCCCAAGTGCATAGTGGCGGACGCGGCAAGGCGGGTGGCGTGATTTTGACTGGCGATCTCGCCGAGGTGGAGTCCGCCACGACCCGGCTGCTCGGCACCCGGCTGGTAACCCACCAGTCGGGGGGCGCTGGCCTGCCGGTCGATACCGTGCTGGTCGAGGAAGTCCGGCCACTGGCCCGTGAACTCTATCTCAGTGCCTTGGTGGACCGGGGCAGCGCACGGGTCATCTTCATGGCCTCCGCCGCGGGCGGCATGGACATCGAGGACGTCGCCGCGAAGTCTCCCGAACAAATATTGACCTGCAAGGTCGACCCCGCCGCCGGATTACAGAGCTATCAGGTAAGGGAAATGGCTTTCGGCCTGGAATTGGCGGGTGACCAAATCCTGGCCCTGAATCGCATCATGTCCGCCATGTACCGGCTGTTAATCGACAAGGATCTCAGCCAGATCGAAATCAACCCGCTGGTAGTGACTGCGGACGGGGAACTGCTGGCGCTGGACGCCAAGATCAACGCCGACGACAACGCCCTTTACGCGCATCCGGAGATTGCCGAACTGCGGGACGCGGCGCAGGAAGACCCGACCGAGACGGCCGCCCGCGAGCACGACCTCAGCTATGTCACCCTCAACGGTACCATCGGCTGCATGGTCAACGGCGCCGGGCTGGCCATGGCTACGCTCGATGTCATCAAACTCCACGGCGGGGAGCCCGCCAATTTCCTCGATGTCGGCGGCGGCACCACGGCGGCCAAGGTAGCGGAAGCCTTCAAGCTGATCCTGTCCGATCCCAAGGTCAGGGCGGTGCTGGTCAACATCTTCGGCGGCATAGTCCGCTGCAATCTGATTGCCGAAGGTATCATCGCGGCAGTGAAGGAAGTCGGCGTCACCATCCCGGTGGTGGTCCGGCTTGAAGGCACAAATGCGGAGGAAGGCCGCCGCTTGCTGGAAGCATCCGGTCTCGCGCTGACGACCGCCACCGATCTGGACGATGCCGCCAACAAGGCCGTGGAGGCTACGCGATGAGTATTCTGGTCAATAAAGACACCAAGGTTCTGTGCCAGGGTTTCACCGGCAAGCAGGCGACTTTCCACTCCCAGCAGTGCCTCGACTATGGCACGCAACTGGTGGGCGGTGTCACGCCCGCCCGCGGCGGCCAGACCCATTTGGACCTGCCGGTGTTCAACACCGTCCGGGAAGCGGTCCGGGAAACCGGCGCCACCGCCAGCATGATCTACGTGCCGCCGCCCTTCGCGGCGGATGCCATCCTCGAAGCCGCCGATGCCGGCATCCGGGTCATCGTCTGCATCACCGAGGGCATCCCGGTCCTGCACATGCTGCGGGTCAAGGCAGCGCTGGCTCAGTACGATGCCGTGCTGATCGGTCCCAATTGTCCCGGCATCATCACGCCCGGCGAATGCAAGATCGGCATCATGCCCGGCTTCATTCATCAGCCAGGCTCGATCGGCATCGTCTCCCGCTCCGGCACCCTCACCTATGAAGCGGTGTACCAGACGACCCGGGCGGGCCTCGGTCAAAGCACCTGCGTCGGGATTGGCGGCGATCCGATCAAGGGG
>JAJRDJ010000304.1 GCA_028678445.1 Methylococcaceae bacterium | reverse complement strand
GTCCTGCTCCTCACTGGCTGGTGGTGGCCGGGCATCATGGTCGTGCTGGGCATTGCCATTGGGGCGGGCCTCGTCTTTCGCGGGCGCTACCTCGCGGGTTTGGTGATGGCTGCGATCTTTTTCGCCATCCCCTTCCTTACCGCAACCAACATCCCCTGGAACATCTTCGGCCCCATGGTTCTGATCGGTGTCGGCGCAGTAGTACTCATCAAGGCGTTCGTTCTGCGCGAAGAGTGAAAGGCTATCCGAGGGACGGAAAGGAGACTGTATGCTGGTATCGTGTACCGCTACTTTGACTCGCTCTCCGCCGCACCGGGCATCCATTCACCGCTGCTCTGCCTTGTCGGTGAGGATCACAGCTTGCTGTTGCACGAAAAAAGCAGTTGGGCCGATAGCGCGGTCTTCTTGGGACGCCTCGTCGCAGGCAGTTCCGGCGCCCCCGCGCAGGAGAAAAACCTGTGAGATGAACGAAGCCTCTCATCGCCTCCCCAAACGCACCTCATCTCGGCTCTCCTGGGCTCTCAAGTTCTCACGAAATGACCTGCAGAACACCCGCTATCAGAACACGGAAAGCAAAATCAGTCCATCGAACGTCGATAAGCTCGCTACGAAGTGGGTATTCACGACGGGCGGTGACGTATCGGCCACACCGGCCGTCGATGGCGCCAAAGTGTATGTGCCGGACTGGGCCGGCAACCTGTATGCCATCGACAAGAAAACCGGCGAACAGGTTTGGTCGGTCAAGATCGCTGACTTCACCGGGGCGCCGGGCGACAAAACGCGGGCCACGCCTGCCCTGGCCGGCGACAAGGTGATCATCGGCACCCAGGGCTCGGTCTTGGTCCCAGGTGGCGCTCCTGGCGGGAAGGTGCTTGCCTTCAACAAGGATACCGGAGCGCTGGTGTGGAGCACTCAGGCCGATAGCCATCCGGCGGCCATCATCACCCAGTCGGCCACCGTGTTCGACAACCGGGTCTATGTGGGCGTGGCATCGCTGGAAGAGGCATTGGCCGCCTTCGTGCCGGGCTACGTGTTGTCGTTCCGCGGCAGCATGCTCGCGCTCGACCTGGACACCGGGGCTATCCTGTGGAGGACCTACACTGCGCCGGATGGCTACACCGGCAACGCTGTGTGGGGAAGCAGTCCGGCAATCGATCCCAAGCGCGGCCAGGTTTATATCGGCACCGGCAACAACTATTCGGTGCCGTCCCCGGTTCTCGCTTGCGTGGCTGCAGCCGGATCCGACCCAGTCGCACAGGCCGCCTGCCTGCCTGCCAACGATTACTTCGATAACATCATGGCTCTCGACTTGGTGACCGGTGCCGTACGGTGGGCCAGGCGGGCCATCCCTTACGACGCCTGGACTGTCGACTGTATCCCCTTCGTCGGTGACGGCAGCAATTGTCCGGTTCCGGCCGGCCCCGACTACGACTTCGGCCAGGCGCCGGCACTGTTTACCGTGAAGAACGGCGGTACGGGCAAGCCCCGTGACCTGGTGGGCGCAGGGCAGAAAAGCGGCCAGTACTGGGCCCTCAACCCCGACACCGGCGCGGTGCAGTGGCTTACCCAGGCCGGCCCTGGCGGTACGGCCGGCGGCCTGCAGTGGGGTTCGGCCGTCGACGGCCAACGCGTCTACACGGCTAACGCGAACAGCAACAACATCCCGTGGCCGGCCCCTAGCGGGGCCACAACGGGAGTCTGGAGCGGCCTGGACGCCGTGACCGGCCAGGTGCTCTGGCAGACCCGGCCGCCGGACGGCGGCAGCACCTCCGGCCCGGTCACCACGGCCAACGGTGTGGTGTTCGGCTGCTCCCTCGACCCCGAGGGCCACATGTACGCCCTCAACGCGGAGACCGGCGAGGTGCTTTGGAGCTTCGCCAGCGGCGGCTCTTGCCTCTCGGGCGCGGCCATCTCCAATGGGACAGTCTTCTGGGGTTCGGGCTACAGCAACTTCGGCTTCGGCACCCCGAACAACAAGGTCTATGCCTTCTCGTTGGCTGGGCAATAGGGTAGGGTTGTCAGATCGATCGGGCCTCGCCGGAGAGGTCTTGAGGGCGTGCGAATCCGACCCACGGAGTTGAAGACAGCGACCCCCAAGAACCGTTGGTTCTTGGGGGTCGCTGTCTAATGAAACATACGTCTGCTTCTACTTGCCCCAGGCCTCCAGGAACGCTGTAAACAGCCGCACCCCGTAACCCGTGGCGCCCTTGGGCTGGGCCGGTTTGTCATCCTCCGCCAGCCCCATCGATGCCATGTCGATGTGCGCCCACGGATAGCCCTCGGTGAAGTGCTCGATGAACTTGGCGCTGGTGCCGATGCCGCCGGTACGCCCGCCGGTGTTCTTCACATCCGCCACCTGGCTCTTGATCGCCTCAGCATATTCTTCGTACAGCGGCATGCGCCATAGACGGTCACCTGAAGCCTCGGCCGCGGCCAGCAGGGCCGCGGCAAGATCGTCGTTGTTGCTGAATACTGCGGCCGCCTGCGGACCCAGCGCCATCGCCTGGGTGCCCGTCAGGGTGGCGATATCCACCACCGCGGCCGGATTGAAGCGCGCGGCATAGGCCAGCGCATCCGCCAGCAACATGCGCCCTTCGGCATCCGTGCTGATCACCTCCATCGTCTTGCCGGTCATGCCGGTGAAGACGTCGCCGGGCTTCTGGGCGCGGCCGCCGGGCAGGTTTTCGGCACACGGAGCCAGGCCAACGACGTGCAGCGGCAGGTTGAGGCGTGCGGCCACGCCCAGCGCCGCGATCACCGCGGCCGCACCGCCCATGTCCCCCTTCATCTTCCACATATCCTCACCTGGCTTGATCGAGATGCCACCCGAGTCGAACGTGACGCCCTTGCCCACCAGCGCGACGGTGGGGAGGTCGTCCCGCCCGGCGTTGTGCTCCAGGATGATCAGTTTGGGCTCCTGCTCCGATTCCTCGGCCACGGCCATGAAGATGCCCATGCCCAGCGCTTTGCACTCGGCGCGGCCCAGCACCGCGATCTTCAGGCCGGTTTCCTGCGCCAGCGACTCAGCGTGCGCGGCGACGATGCTCGGCGTCATCCGGTTGGCCGGCGTGTTCACCAGGTCGCGCGCCAGCATCACGCCCGCGGCGACCGCCTCGGCGCGGGTGATCCCGGCTCGGAACGCGGCCAGATGCGCCGGCTCCAGCCCCAACACCGTCAATGTCTCCGGATCGGGCTTCCAATCTTTGGGCGGCTTCGAGCGGTAGCCCTCGAAGCGGTAGAGGCCCAGTTGCGAGCCTTCGGCCAGCGCGGCCGCCGCGGCCGCCGGGTCCAGCCCGCCGAT
>JAJRDJ010000303.1 GCA_028678445.1 Methylococcaceae bacterium | reverse complement strand
TGCCCAACTGCGGCAGAAAGTCGGTATTGCGAACCCGCCGGCCGGCCGGGGCCATCACCAGGACGATCAGATCGGTGACCCAGGATGCCATCCAGTCGATGCATTCCTCGTGTGACTGTCCATGCCAGCGCTCGGCGACCCGGACAGGATCCTGGCGCCGCCCCAGCACCGCCGTGAATTCGCGGAACACCTGCTGACGGCGCTCTACCACATCGGTAGCCGCCAGGGCCAGCGCCCGCAGCGGCGAGCCGCCCGCAGCGCTCAGCAGCACCTCGGCCGAGCAGCCGGGACGTTGCGCCTCCAGCCAGCGCAGCGCCTCATCGACTTTGGGCGGACGAAGAGTGAGCTTCTGGCAACGACTGAGGATCGTCGGCGGCAGTCGGCTGGGGCGATGCGAAACCAGCAGGATGAGAGTGCGCTCGGCCGGCTCTTCCAACGTCTTCAGTAACGCATTGGCCGAGCTGAGATTCATCTGCTCGGCCTGGTCGATCACGAATATCCGGTAGCCGCCGTACTGGGGTTTCAGCGCCAAGTCGTTAATCAGCTTGCGGATGGCGTCCACCTTGATGGCCTTGCCGGGTTCTTCCGGCCCCACCCTCTGATAATCCGGATGGGTGTCCGCCGCGAACAAATGACAGGAGGGGCACTGCCCGCAAGCCAGGGGCGCTATCCCGGTACAGAGCAGCTTCCGGGCAAACTGCGCGGCTAGACCGGCCTTGCCGATACCGGCGGGACCATGAATCAGGAGGGCGTGAGGAATTCGGTCCGATTCAATATGAGAGGCGAGACTCCGCCAGGCGGGTTCCAGCCAGGGATGCAGTGTCTCACTCGGCATCATGCGCTGGCCAGCAGCAGATGATCGAGGTGTCCGGCGATAGCCGCCTGGACGGATTCCAGCGTTCCCGAGGCATCGACGCATTTGATACGCTCGGGAAATTCCGCGGCTCGGGCAAGATAGGCGGCGCGGACCTTCTCGAAGAACCGCAGGTCTTCCGCCTCGAAGCGATCCGCCGCGCCCCGGTTCCGCGCTCTCGCCATGCCGATTTCGACAGGAGCATCCAACAGCAGGGTTAAATCGGGCTTGAGTTCCTGCTGTACCCATTGTTCAAGAACCCCGATGATGGAAATCTCCAGCTCACGTCCGCCGCCCTGATAGGCATAGCTGGCATCAGTGAAACGATCCGAAAGCACCCATTGTCCCGCTGCCAGCGCGGGCCTGATCACCTCGGCCACATGCTGAGCACGAGCCGCGAACACCAGCAGCAACTCTGCGTGGCTGCTCATGTCGGCGGATTCCAGCAGCAGGCCACGAATGCGCTCACCCAGTGGCGTGCCGCCCGGTTCGCGGGTACGGACCAGATCGACGCCACGGGAGATCAGGTACTGCTCGATGAACGCAAGGTTGGTGCTTTTACCCACTCCCTCTCCGCCCTCCAGCGTGATGAATCGAGGTCGCATGCTTCAAGTGCCTCCCTCTTCTGAAGGAAGAGGGGCTGGAGGTGAGGTTTTGCGCTGCCTTTGAAATTGATCGACCGCCCGCTCGTGTTCATCGAGTGTGGTCGAAAAAATGTGCGATCCATCCCCTCTCGCCACGAAATAAAGGCTAGTGCCTTCCGCCGGATGCAAGGCGGCATGGATGGCCTGACGACCCGGCAGCGCGATTGGCGTGGGCGGTAAGCCGGAGCGGGTATAGGTATTGTAGGGCGTATCCCGGCGGAGATCATCCTTGCGCAGGTTGCCGTTAAAGAGCTCGCCCATGCCATAAATGACACTCGGGTCGGTTTGCAAGCGCATGCCCTGCTGCAGCCGCCGGATGAACACACCGGCGATTGCCGGCCGCTCATCGGCGCGGCCGGTCTCCTTCTCGACGATGGAGGCCATAATCAGGGCTTCATAGGCTGTATTGAAAGGCAAGTTGGGCGCTCGACCTTGCCACTCATTTTCCAGCACGGCCTGCATCTTCTTATAGGCCAGCTTGAGGATATCGAGATCGGATGTGTGTCGGGAGGTGAAATAGGTATCCGGAAAGAATTGTCCCTCGGGAAACTGGCCGGAAAGACCCAACTGGGCCATGATCTCTTCTGCGGGTTTCCCTGCCACCGTCTGCTGCAAGCCCGGATGACGAGCCAGAGCCTCCAGCATTTGCACGAAGCTCCAGCCCTCGACAATAGTCACGGGAAGCTGCCGGGTCCTGCCGCTGACCAGCAGTTCCAGCAGGGCTCGGACGGTGGTGCCACGCGGAATTTCATACTCCCCGTATTTCAAATCCTGGCTGGTGCCCTGGCGGAGCGCCATGACCCTGAGCCACAGCGGTTCAGCGAGTAATTGGCGGGACTTGAGATCGCGGGCGAGCGCCGAAACGCCCTGGCCTTTCTTGATGACCAGCCGCACGGGTTCGGTAAGGCGTAGCGGGCTATCCACGCTGACCCGGTAATCGGCATATAGCCATGGCAGCAGGATCAGGACGCCGAGCAGCCAGGGAATTATCCGGCGGACCAGGCGTTTATCGCGTTGCGTGTGGTTTTCTTCAGCCATTCGGCCAACTCCAGTGCTACCGGCCCGACAGGATAATGCCGGTGCTCCAGGGAACGAACAGGCCAGAGCCCGATGATACTGTTGGTCAGGAATAGTTCATCCGCCGCCTCTGCGTCAGCCGGACTGACCCGCTCCTCGCTGACAGTAATACCCAACTCGGCAGCTCCCTCCATGATAATCGATCGCATGATTCCTCTGACCCCGCAACGATCAAGAAACGGGGTCAGCAAACAGCCTTCTCTGACCAGAAAAACATTGGTCATGGTGCCCTCGACCAGATAACCCTCGGTGTCCCGCATCAGTCCTTCGACTGTCGGCCCCGCGGACCAGTCGGCGCGGGCCAGTATCTGCTCCAGCCGGTTCATGTGCTTGAGGCCGGCCAGGGCGGGATTGATACCGAGCCGGGTCCGGCAGTACCGCACCTCAACCCCGCTGTCGGGATACTCGGCCGGATAAGGCGCGGGCGGATGGAGCGAGACGACGCGGGTGGGGACAACGGTCTCGGGGAGACGGTACCCACGACCGCCCATGCCGCGCGTCATCTGGATTTTCAGTATGGCCTGCTGACGGTCTCCGAGCAAAGCCCGGACATCTTCCAGCAATACCCCGGATCCAACGTAAGGAATGGCGAGCCGTTTCCCGTCGTGCCGGAGCCGATCGAGATGGCGACCCAAAAAGAGTGGCACGCCATCCTGAACCCGAACCGTGGTGAACACGCCATCGCCGTACTGGAACCCTCGATCGGAAAGATCGATAGTCCTGGTGGCAGTGCCGTTAACACGGCAGTTGTCCATCAGAGTTATAGACCCGTGATTAGGCAGGAAATGAGGGATGGACCGCGCATGACGCGATAGCCAAATCTCAGATGAACTTCTTAAATATCAAAGTACCGTTGGTACCACCGAAGCCGAACGAGTTGGACATGACATGCTTCAGGCGCAGTTCACGGGCCTGATGGGGAATGTAATCAAGATCACACTCCGGGTCGGGATTGTCCAGGTTGATGGTCGGCGGAGCCACCTGATCACACAGCGCCCGGACCGAGAAGATAGCTTCAATGCCACCCGCCGCGCCCAGCATGTGGCCGGTCATGGACTTGGTGGAACTGATTGCGACCTTGTAGGCATGGTCACCGAGGACTGATTTGACCGCGAGGGTTTCGGCCAGGTCACCCGCCGGTGTCGAGGTGCCGTGGGCATTGATGTAATCGATATCCTCCGGATTCAAACCGGCATCCCGGAGGGCATGGCGCATGCACCGCGCCGCGCCCTCACCGCCCGCGGGGGGCTGGGTCATGTGGTAGGCATCGGCACTCATGCCAAAGCCGACCAGTTCCGCGTAAATCGTCGCGCCACGCCGGCTCGCATGTTCCAGTTCCTCCAGCACCATCACTCCGGCGCCGTCACTGAGGACGAAACCGTCGCGGTCCCTGTCCCAGGGCCGGCTGGCCAGCTCCGGCTCGTCATTGCGACGTGACAGCGCCTTGGCCGAAGCAAACCCACCGAGTGAAGTCGGTGAAGTGGCCATTTCCGACCCGCCCGCTACCATGACATCGGCGTCGCCATACTTGATAACCCGAGCGGCTTCACCGATATTGTGCGTTCCGGTGGTACAGGCCGTCACGATCGCGAAGTTGGGTCCCTGAAGACCATATTTGATGGACAGGTTGCCCGAAATCATGTTGATGATATTGCTGGGCACAAAGAAAGGAGAAATTTTGCGGGGACCGCCCTTGAGAAAGGCGTTATGCCCATTTTCGATCCCGGTGATACCGCCGATACCGGCACCGATGGCAACGCCTATCCGGTCGGCGTTTTGCGCGGTGACCTCGACACCGGAGTGTTCAAAAGCCTGACAGCCCGCCGCCAGCCCGAAATGGATAAAGACATCCATTTTTCGGGCTTCCTTGTCGCTGATGTAATCAGTGATGTCAAAATTCCTGATGCTCCCGCCAATCCGAGTGGAGAATTCCGATACATCAAACACATCCAGGGGGGCGATGCCGCTCCTCCCCTTCAGCACACTTTCCCAGGAATCTGCTGCCGAAAGTCCCACAGGGGACACGGCACCTAGCCCGGTAACAACCACGCGTCTCTTAGTCAAGGCCTTGCCCTAAGCAAAAGTCTGATATTCCCATACGAACAAACCCGC
>JAJRDJ010000302.1 GCA_028678445.1 Methylococcaceae bacterium | reverse complement strand
GCCCGCCTGGCCAGAGGGGTCGATCAACCGGGCGGGTTGCCACAGGGCCTTGGCGTCCGCCATCCACCAGGCGCGGTAGGCCATGAAGGCTGTCACATCGCGATGCGGAATCACGAAGAGACGGGTGCCTGGCGCATTGATATTGTTCCGCGCAAAGGGCCCCCAAATTCCGGTCGGGCCGAGTTCGAAACGCCGCGCGCCATAGAGGCTGTCGAAGGAATGAGAGGTAGTGGCGGTTTGGCCTCCCGAGGCATAGTCGTACTGGAACAAGACGCGGGGTTCCCAGTGCCAGTCGAAGGTATAGCCGAACTGAACATGCTGAAGAAAGGCGGCATGGTCGAGTTCCGGCGCATACCGGTCTTCCCGTGACTTTCCAGCCTGCGCCACGCTTTCCAGTTCAAAATTCCATTCGCCTTTTCTGTTAGGTTGGTACAGGCGAAAGCCGGGGGTAACGAGCCGCCGGCTGCCGAGATTCCGCTGTTCCAAAGGCTGCTCGATACGGCTGGGTTTCTCATCGAGATAGTAAAGGTAAATTTCGGCATTGAGCGCTAAGGGCAGCGCGCTGGTTTCCGCAAACAGACCCGCGAACAGCACATTCTCCTGCTCCTCATTCCAGGCCCAGTCATTATTCAGCAGTTTCTCCTTTTCCTCGGGCAAGCGCCGCACGGGCTGGGTGACAAAGCCATGCACCTGCCAGTCGCCATGGCCTTCGCGCAGCCGCAGCATCAGCCCGGTAAAGGCGCTGACGGTATTGCGATAGGCATTGCGGGCAACCAGCCGCCGGCTGCCCAGTTCGAGGGTTTGTCTCCCGATTTTGGTTTCAAAAGCCAGGCCGGAATCCAGCAGATTCAGATCGGTCCAGGCCCCATAAAGCTGGGTGAAGTTGGCGACATTCACCATCGTATTGTTCAAGGTGTAATCTGGCTGCGCGCCGAACTGCCGGGCATCCCAGAACTCGAAACCGGCGCGGAACCGGTTATGGTTGGCTTCGAGCCAGAGCACGGTTTGCAGGGGAATCTGGTGTTCGCCGCCCGTTTGCCCGCGACGCCAGGGGACATCGAAGGTCTCGTAGCGGGTCCGGTGTTCCAGCGAACCCTCCAACCAGTCCGGCATGCCGAGGACTTTGCGGGCGTTGAACCGTTCGCCCAGGGTCCAGCGGTATTTGCCCGTCAGCCAATCCTTCCGCTGGCTGCCGCCAGCGGTCAGACTCCAGCGGTCGGGATGCCGGTATTCGGGTGCGGTGACACCGGGTTTATCTTCTTCCGGGGTCACGCCTACACCCGGTCCTGCATCATCCGCGCTGGGCGCAGCCGGTGGCGTCGCCGTCGTCGGAGCGCGCAAGACGACGGCACGCTTAACCGCCGCCTTGCGCGTGGCAGCGTCCGTAGACATGACTCCGGCGTCCCGGCCACCCTCCGCCCAAGCGGTGGCCGAAAGCACGCAGAAACACGCCAGGCCAGCCAGGGAACGCCAGCAAAGCCCATACCTCTGTCTCGTCACAGCCCAACGCGTCGTGGTATTCGTCTCTACCCCCTAGTTGAAGCGGCGTACGCTGACAACGGCGCCGGATCACCCGGGGGGCCTCCAACCTAAAACGAGCGATGCCGCTTCAGGCCGGCCATCGGGAAGACCCGCGGCTCATTGGGCTTTCTCCTGACCCGAGGTCCATCCCGCCAGCCGGTTCGCGGCCGTCTCCGACCAGTGGTGCATGGCCTTTTCCACATCGCCCCACTGCCACTGTAAGCCAGCGGTGGGCGAACCTCCACCCAGGCGTTTATCGACTATTGCGGCGAGCACCTGGCCGCTGACCGAATCTTCCACCTTGCCCTCGACCTGGGCGCTACCGACAAAGGGGAAATTCCCGCTGACCAGATAAGCCCCGCTGGAGAGGACGCGGGCCTGAGGTACGATCATCGAGATCGAACGCAGGACCGGAGTCGCAGATTCCGCTTTTGTCAAACCGACCGTGAGGGTCATGACCCCCGGTCCGGGGCGGGTGGCTAGTTGAAATTTCTTGCCGAATTCCTCTTTCAGCACGGCTTCGAACTGGTTGACCAGATCCTGGCGAACCTCCGCCGAGGCCCCGCCTTCCGCGTCACCCCACAAGGTCACGGGTTCGATGATGACGGCCTGGTACTGGCGCCAATCAACGCCTGGCCGCACATAGCGCAGGCCCAACTGCTCGTCCCTGCCCGGCGTCAACCGGTCACAAAACCGGCCCAGCAGGCCGCAGTGCGCCTCCGCCCGGGTGACCGGGGCTTTCTGGGTGGCCGAACACGCCAGCAGGGAAAGCATGACCCCCCCCACCAGCAGTGGTGGAATGGTTTTGGCGACAGTTTCGATAGTCTTCAAACAGGTGGTTTTCATTACATTCTCCAGGGGATAAATGGGTTACCGTCAGTACACGGGTAAATCGATGACAAGGACAAGGGAGCCATCGATCCGTGAAGTGACATCCTTCATATACTATTCAACTTCAAAACAAGAGGGTGGGCGGCTTTCTGTCAAAAAACGCTCAACCTCATAGGGAAGCCAGCATCCCCGTCCGTCGGACGAACCGGCCGACGGACAGGGGAAGCCTTCGGGCTTCAGTCGCCGGCGCTGTTGGCGGGCAGCAACTCGGGAACCTCGAAGGCCTTTTCCTGAGGCAGAGCGGGGGCCTTTTCGGCGGCTGTACCAGGCAGGATTTCGAAGTCCGGCGTGAACTTGACGAGCACGCTCCGAAGTTGATCGAACGGTTTGCGGTTCCCGTCGAAGGTCGCCTTCCCGTCGGCAATCAGATTATCGAAGGTCTTAACACCCATCATGACGCCGTCGAGATCGGCGCGATTCACGGTGATCGACAAATCCGGCGTCTTGGATTGCACACCTTTGATGTTCGTCAGCGTCGCGTTGCTCATTTCCACAAGGAATTGCTCGCCGTTGTCGGGCGTGACGAGGTTGATCGTGAAGCGCAGGCCTTCCGCCTTCCTCGGGTCCACGCTGATGCCGAGGAAATCAAGCCAGCTTTCCGTGGACATAGCGCGGATCACATCCGGCCCGGTCGACTTGGGCGGGATACCTTTCGGCAGACCCGAGCGCAGTTCATAGGCCCCGGCCAGGAAACTGTTGCGCAGGCTCGGGCTCTCCTTTTGATACCCGATCTGTTCAAACACGTCGGCCAGAAGGTTCCTGGCCGCCTGGTTCTTGGGCTGGGCGAGCACAAGCTTGTTCAGGATCTCGGCGGCTTCCAGATATTTCCCCTGATTATGCAATTGCTTGCCCTTGGCGATGATCTTGCCGGCCCCGCCCATCATTTCGACATACAGTGGTGCGGAATCCTTGGGCGAGAGCGGTATCAGCGTCGCCGGGTTGCCGTCCCAATAGCCCAGGAAGCGGTTGATGACAGCGCGACTGTTGTGCTGCTCGGAACCGTGGTAGCTGTGCGCCGGCCACTGCTGGTACAGACTGGCTGGGAGTTGGTAGACGTTGTGGATCTCGTTGATCGTGACGCCCTGGTTGG
>JAJRDJ010000301.1 GCA_028678445.1 Methylococcaceae bacterium | reverse complement strand
CCGCTCCCCGATGCTGACACTCTCCATCCGTCCGGGTACCGCTGTTACTCTTCCGAGAGCCTCAACCGCTTCCGTAAATGGGTATCCCAGACCCAGCAGGACCGGCAGCGTGGCAGCTATGTTTTCTACGTTGAAATCGCCATAGACGTGAGCCCGAACCCGGTTGGATTGCTCTGCATAACGAACATGAAAAGAAATCCCCGCCGAGTCGTGACGGACCGTATCGAACGTGAGTAATGGCACGTCAAACATGGCGTGATGGCCGGTCGGGCAAAACCCGATGTACTTCACATCCGGTCGCCGCCCCTGTAGGACCGCGTCCGTGAGTATGGCGTCCCGCGCGTTGAAAACCAGGAACTCAAGCCCTGGCCAGTCCGCCAGCTTAAGCTTCGCAGCAAGGTACGACTCCAAGGTCCCGTGATAATCGAGATGATCCCTGGAGAAATTGGTGAAGAGGGCACCCCTGAAGTGCACGCCGTTCAATCGCCCCTGCGCCAAGCCATGGGATGAGGCTTCCATCGCTACCGTCGAAAATCCCGCCGAGCGTAACTGCGCAAGTAGCCGGTGGATTTCGATGGCATCAGGGGTGGTATGCGTCGTTGCCTGTAGCTGGCCTGGCACTCCCCAGCCCAAGGTCCCCACGACAGCCGAACTGGCATGTTCACTGAGCGCTTCGGCGAGAAAATGGCTACAGGACGTTTTTCCATTGGTCCCGGTAATCCCAATAACGCAGAGATCCCGGGAGGGATGCCCGAAGAACCGGTCGGCGAAAAAACCCAACTTTCCGGCAAGACCGTCTATCTCGACGGACGCTACCCTCTCGAGCAGCCCGGAGCATTCCAGAACCTCAGCGCCGGGCTCATAGGCGATGGCCGCACAGCCTTGGCTTATCGCCTGGGACGCGTGCCGGAGGCCATGATCATGCAACCCTTGCAAAGCCACGAAGAGATCGCCTGCCCGGACCTTCCGGCTATCGAGCTGTAGCCCAGTCACCCGCACATCTGGTATTGCTCCCGCATCGGCATATCCCGAGAGCAGGTCGCCCAGGGCAATACCCGAGTCATCATCATGGCTGACGGATTCGGGTGTCATGCAGGATCGTCCTGACGTGCCGCCATGATCGGCGCAGTGGGATCATCAGGCGCGATATTGAGTATCCTGAGCGCCTCCTGCATGACCTTGGAAAAGACCGGCGCCGCCACCACGCCCCCGTAGTAGCCACCGGTGGTGGGCTCGTCGATCACCACTACCATCACCAGCCGCGGATTACTGGCCGGCGCGATCCCTGCGAAAAGTGCGTTGTAACGGGAATCCGAATAGCCCCGGGCTCCTAGTTTTTTGGAGGTTCCAGTCTTGCCGGCGACCCGATAGCCGGGAACCGCCGCTCGCGGGGCTGTTCCCTCCGTGCTGACAACCTTTTCCAGCATGGTTCTAATTGAAGTGGCGGTTTTCACGGACATAATGCGGTTGAGCTCGCCTGTTTCATCCCGCCGGGTCAGACTCACCATCGGCATGACGCCGTCATTGGCCAGGGACATGTAGGCCCTTGCCATCTGCAGCGCTGAAACCGACACCCCATAGCCGAACGACAAGGTGGCCTGCTCGAAGGCACTCCAGCCGTGATAATCGGATAACCGACCTCGCGCCTCGGCGGGGTAGCCGGTTTCGAGTGGCTGACCAAACCCCAGATTATGGTAGAAGGCCCAAAATTTTCGCGGTGGCACCTTCAAGGCGATTTGAGTAGTACCGACATTACTGGACTTTTGCAGGATTTGGCCGACATTCATGGATGCAGCCCCGCCATGGCCATCTCTGACGATATTGCTGCCAACATACATCATGCCGCCATGGGTATTGATGATGGATTGTGGATGCGTTAGGCCCAGTTCCAAGGCGCAGGCAACCGCAAAGGGCTTCATGGTCGAACCCGGCTCGAAGAGATCCGTCATCGCCCGGTTGCGCGAAACATCCTGCAGGACCTTGCCGCGACTGTTGGGATTGAAGGCCGGTTGGTTGGACATAGCCAGTACCTCACCCGTCCTCGCATCCAGCATCACCAGACTGCCGGAACGGGCGCGATGGCGCATAACGGCCTCCTTGAGCTCCCGGTGCGCGACATATTGCAGGCGGGTGTCGAGGCTCAAAACCAGATCCTTGCCAGATTCGGGCTGCCGCACTTCTTCGGTTTTCTCGATAATGCGGCGCTTGCCATCCCTGACCGCGCGCCGTGCGCCGTCAACTCCTTTCAGGGAAGCATCATAAGCCAGCTCCAGACCAGCCTGACCCTTGCCATCCACATTGGTCAAGCCTAAAAGATGACCGGTTACCTCGCCAGTAGGGTAGTAGCGCCGGTAATCCCGCTCTGCATACACGCCCGGCAAATTCATGGCCAGCACCAGATCAGCCTGGTCCACGCTCAGCTTACGTTTAAGATAGGCGAAGGCACGCTCCTCGTCATCGCCCGCGCGCCTGATGACCTCCTCGACCTTCATACCCAGGCGATTGGCAAAAACCTTAAGCTGATCTGGCGGGATTTCCGCCTTCAGGAATTCCTTGGGGCAGACCCAGATCGACCTGACCGGCGAACTGACCGCAAGCAATTCGCCATGCCGGTCGGTAATGCGCCCCCGATGGGCAGGTATCGGCATGATGCCAACATGCCGCAGATCCCCCTGGTGTTTTAGAAACTGCTTGTCCAGCACCTGCAGGCACCCTGCACGCCCAATGAGCACGCCGAGGGCAAGGAGCAGCACACCCAGCAAAACCCGCCAACGGTAACTGTAGTCCGGCTGGGTTGTCTTTGGACGAATGATCATCATGTTGGCGCCACCGGGGTTTCAGGGTTGGATGGAAATGATGGTATCCCGGTCTGGCAAAATCATGCCCAGCCGGGTACTGGCCTCACGTTCGATACGCTCGCGCTCCGCCCATTTGTTCTGCTCAAACTGCAATTGGGCCAATTCTTCATCATAAGCTTCATTAATTAGTTGCAACTTCTGGACCTCCGAGAACAGCAGCCGGGTGCGATACTTCATATGCACCACGCCCAAGGCCGAGAACATCGCCACCATGATCAGGAGCAAAAGCATCTTCATGACGCTGTTTTTTCCGCAATCCTCAATACGGCACTGCGTGCTCTAATGTTGCTCATCACCTCGTCCCTACCAGGCTTGATGGCCTTGCCGATTCGACGCATCCGGCGAATGGCCAATGGTTGTAATAGCTCGTTTGACTGTCTTGCGCTGCAGCCACGCTCTTGATCCCGCATGAACCGCTTGACGATCCGATCCTCCAGCGAGTGAAAGGCAATCACCACAAGCCGACCGCCCGGTTTTAATACATCCAGCGCCTGTATCAGCCCCGCTTCAAGTTCGCTCAATTCCCGATTGATGAAGATGCGAATCGCCTGAAAGCTTCGGGTCGCGGGATGCTTGCCTTTTTCCCGGGCTGGCACGGCCGCTTCGATCATCTTCATCAAGTCACGGGTAGTCAGTAGCGGCTCGCCAACCCGCCTGATAACTATTTCCCGCGCGATGCGCCGCGCATAGCGTTCCTCACCGAAGTCATGGAGCACATCCGCCAACTCCAGTTCTGGAACATTCGCCAGCCATTCTGCCGCCGTCATGCCCCGCGTGGTATCCATGCGCATATCGAGCGGGCCATTCTTCGTGAAACTAAACCCTCGCTCCGGCTGGTCCAGTTGCGGCGATGAGACACCTATATCCAACAAGACACCCGCCACCCGACCACGCCACCCGAGTTGCTCCGTTACCTGGCCCAATGTCGAGAAACTCCCATGCACCAACTGGACGCGCGCATCACTGCAGAAATCCGTTGCCTCGGCAGAAGCAATTGCCTCGGCATCCCTATCCAGGGCCAGAAGCAAGCCACTAGCCCCTATGGCATCCAGCATGGCCCGGCTGTGACCACCGCGTCCGAAGGTACAGTCAACCGCGATATCTCCGGCACTCAGGGCCAGCCCTTCCAGAGCTTCTCTTAGCAGAACCGGTCGATGGCTGGGTTCACCGGGCAGCATCAGAAGGAAAGTGAGCCGAGTTCGGGAGAGAGTTCCTCGTCGTCAGTCTGCTCCTCGTCAATCCACGTATCACGGGCCTGATTCCAGCTGTCTTCATCCCAAATTTCGAATTTGTTGCCTTGGCCGATCAACACGACTTTTTTATCCAGCCCCGCGAAACGGCGCAGAGGCTCGGGTATCAGGAAACGGCCTTGTGCATCCATCTCGCATTCGGAGGCATGACCGATCAACAGGCGCTGAAGACGCTTGGCCTTCTTGTTGAGGGCGGGTAGCTTCACCAGCTTATGCTCGATTTCCTCGAATTCCGGCAAAGGGTAAAGGAGCAGACATTTATCGAGACCCACGGTCACGACGATTTGATTGTCACAGCAATCACCCAGTTCAGCCCGATAGCGGGTGGGAACCGCTAGTCGGCCTTTTTCATCCAGATTGATTGCGCTGACACCTCGGAACACTTTATCCCTCCCAGCTCCATTTCACACCCTTCTCTACCACTTTTCACCACTTTTATGCCGAATATATGAAGCTCACACCACCAAGTCAAGCCCCATTGGTAAAATCATTGACAGAGACGCCAAAACGGTTGCAAAAAACCAACAATATCAGCAACAAAGATTCTTGCGCCTGGAGAAAGGCACAGATTCAAGGGGAGGTTAAAATGGTGATACCGAGGGTCGGCAGAAAGAATCTTGGAGCGGCGCTGTTTACGAAAACAGGATGGTAATAGCAGCGCCAGTGGCCATAGACGGCCACTGGCAGAAGTTCAGTCAGAAACGCGACAGACTCAATGACCCGAAACTGGCGGCAGTTCCCCGGGCTCGACACTACTTTTTCCCAGACCGGAGTAGGCGGGGCACCATTGCAGCTTTGCCGTCGCCACCAGAACCACTCCGATAAGCAGGAAAGGAATGTTGGCCAGAAAAACCGACACCAGCAACAAGGCGATGCCCACCCCGTAACGGACCTTCTGCTCCTTGGCCCCCACATTGAACTCACGTTTGAGCGCACGTTTATAGTCGAAACTCATCACAACCTCCTCTTTTGTTTATTCATCAACGCAGGATTGTGCTGACTTCGTCCCTGCGATGCAAGGCGATTCCGTTAGAATGCCCCCATGGATGTCACTCAGATTCTCGATCCCCTGAATCCGGCGCAACGCCTCGCGGTAGGCTCGCCGACCCCGACCTTGCTGGTGCTGGCCGGTGCAGGGAGCGGTAAAACCCGCGTACTGGTGCATCGGATCGCCTGGTTGATTAGGGCCGAAGGCATCCCCCCGCAACGTATTCTGGCCGTAACCTTCACCAACAAGGCGGCTCATGAAATGCGCGGCCGTATTGAAGCACTGCTTACAATACCTACCCGGGATCTCTGGGTTGGGACATTTCATGGGCTCGCGCACCGGTTCTTGCGCCGCCATGCGCGGGAAGCGGGATTGGCGGACACTTTCCAGATACTCGATGCCGATGACCAACACCGTGTAGTGCGGCGCCTGATCAAAGGCCTGGGATTGGATGAAACCCGCTGGCCTGCCCGGCAGGCGCAGTGGTACATCAATGCGCAGAAGGAAGAAGGCCGACGCGTCCGGCACCTATCGGAGCCTCACGATCCTTTCGAACGGCAGATGCTGCAAATTTACCAGGCTTATGAGGAAATCTGCGATCGATCCAGTCTGGTGGATTTCGCCGAGTTGCTCTTGCGGGCCTATGAACTGCTGCGCGACACGCCAGAATTGCTTGGTTTCTATCAGCAAAAGTTCCAGCACATTCTGGTCGACGAATTCCAGGACACCAATCGTATTCAGTACCTCTGGCTGCGACTGTTGTCGCAGGACCGCGAAAACCTGTTTGCCGTCGGAGATGATGACCAGTCCATTTACAGCTGGCGTGGCGCCATGGTGGAAAATCTCCAGCATTTTCAGCGGGACTACCCTAGCCATACACTCGTCCGCCTCGAGCAGAACTATCGGTCAACGGGCCATATCCTGGCGGCGGCCAACGCGCTGATCACCCACAATCAGAATCGGCTGGGCAAAAACCTTTGGACCGAATTGGAAACGGGAGAAGCCCTCTCCCTGTACAACGCCTTCAACGAACAGGACGAGGCTTATTTCGTGGTAAATCGCATACAAAGCTGGTCTCGGGACGGGCATGCCCGGCGTGATGCCGCCATTCTTTACCGTTCCAACGCCCAGTCCCGTCAGTTTGAAGAAAAGCTGGTCGCCATGGGCATTCCCTACCGGGTTTACGGTGGCCTGCGCTTCTTCGAGCGGGCCGAGATCAAGGATGCGCTTGCCTATTTGCGTCTGGTGGCCAACCCGCAGGATGATGCGTCGTTCGAGCGCATCATCAACACCCCCGTGCGCGGGATTGGCGCCAAAACGCTGGATATCCTTCGCGGTTTGGCGCGAACGGAACGCTGTTCGCTCTGGCATGCCATGGCCACCCTTTGCGCGGATGAGGCCATCCCGACCCGCGCCAGGAAGCCATTGCTACAGTTCAAACTGTTGATGGAAGACCTGGCGGATTCAACGTCTGGATTGGAACTCTGGGAACAAACGCAACGAACGGTGCAGAAATCTGGATTAATCGAGCATTATCGGAAGGAACCCTACGAGCAAGCGGCGCAGCGTATTGAAAACCTCGAAGAACTCACCAGTGCCGCCCGCCAGTTCGAGCACGAACCCACGCTGGACGCGGAGTTGCCGGTGCTGGATCAGTTCCTGGCACATGCCGCTCTGGAATCCGGGGAAAGCCAGTCGGAAGCCACCGACGATTGCGTGCAGCTGATGACCCTGCACGCCGCGAAAGGCCTCGAGTTCAAGCTTGTATTCATGGTGGGACTCGAAGAAGGCTTGTTCCCCAGCCTGCAATCTCTGGAAGACACCGTCCGGCTTGAAGAGGAACGCAGGCTCTGTTATGTGGGCATCACCCGTGCCCGGCAGAAGCTTTACCTCACCTACGCCGAATCCCGTCGGATTTATGGCAAAGAAACCTACCCGCGCCCCTCACGCTTCTTAAGAGAAATTCCACCAGAACATCTGGACGAAGTACGGCTACGAGGCAGCACCACACCCTCCGCCATCATGCCGGACAGTACCATGAAGCAGTCCGCCTCGAAGCAAGCCCTACGCATCGGCCAGCGGGTTAGGCACGTGAAGTTTGGCGAGGGCGTCATCCTGCAATCCGAGGGGGAAGGCACCCAGGCACGCGTTCAGGTCAATTTTGCCGGCGCCGGCGTAAAATGGCTGATGCTTGCCTACGCCAATTTGCAGGCTGTTGCATGAAACTCACATCGCCACGATGGAATACCCACAGCCAATCACAGCGGTTGCCTCAAACATCTGCTCTTGGCGGGGGATCGGATTTCGGCTCATGACAGCGTAATTCGGTTCATCCATGTCAATTCAAGCCATCATTTTCGATTGTGACGGAACCCTGGTCGATAGCGAGCGTGTGGGCAATACGGTTCTCATAGAATGTGCCGAAGAATTGGGACTGAGCCTGACCCTTGAAACCGCGCTGGAGCATTTTTCCGGACGAAAAATGGCCGACACCATCAGCCTCATCGAACAGTGGCTCGGCGCACCGGTACCTGACAGTTTCCTGCCCACCGTTAGAACCCGCATGGCTCATGCCTTCGAAGAGCGACTCGAGGCCATGGCAGGCGTGCATGCACTCCTCAAATCGCTGTCCATACCCATCTGCGTGGCATCCAACGGGCCCCAGGAAAAAATGCAGGTCAGTCTTCGGGTTACCGGTCTTTTGGAGTATTTTTCCGGACGCGTCTTCAGTGCCTATGACTGTGGAAGCTGGAAGCCAGAACCCGGACTCTTCCTCCATGCCGCCAAGACCATGGGTGTGGCACCTGAATCCTGCGCCGTTGT
>JAJRDJ010000300.1 GCA_028678445.1 Methylococcaceae bacterium | reverse complement strand
TGTCGATCGATATAGCCCTGATATTTGGCCTGGATTTCGACTTGCTCAAGCACCTGCTCGTCCCGTTCGTGAGGCCCATCAGGACACAGCGCCAATAGTTGCCCCACCTTGAATTCGGGTCGCCGCACAAGGTCCAGCAGGCTCACTTCCCGAGTGAGTGACCTGCTCAGACTGGACTCAAGATACTGCGCCTCAACCGAGTTGGGCCGCACCAAACGATCACCCAGCGTTGACTGCAGAACCCTGATTGCCGTCCGCTTCGCCACAAAGGACTGCCAGCGCTTCTCATCCACCAAGCCCAGCGCGTGACCTCTCTCGGTCAGGCGCATGTCGGCATTATCCTCTCTTAGCAACAGCCGGTACTCGGACCGGCTGGTAAACATCCGGTAAGGCTCGATGGTACCCCGGGTCACCAGATCATCGATCATTACCCCGATATAGGCTTCGCACCGCGTCGGTGACCAGGGGTCACGCTCCTGCGCCTTCAGCGAGGCATTGAGGCCCGCGATCAGTCCCTGAGCGGCGGCTTCCTCATACCCCGTCGTGCCGTTGATCTGACCGGCAAAATAAAGGCCCTGCAACCGTTTGGTTTCAAGGGAGGTCCGCAAATCGCGGGGATCGAAGTAGTCATATTCGATGGCATAGCCCGGCCGGGTAATATGGGCATTCTCAAACCCCCTGATGGAGCGGATTGCCGCCTGCTGCACGTCAAAGGGCAGGCTGGTAGAGAACCCGTTCGGATAGATCTCGCGCGTATCGAGCCCCTCCGGCTCCACAAAAATCTGATGGGAGTCCCTCTCCGCAAACCGGACGACCTTGTCTTCAATGGAAGGGCAGTAGCGCGGTCCTACCCCCTCGATCACGCCCGCATATAGCGGTGAGCGGTCCAGCCCGCCGCGTATGATTTCATGAGTTCGCTCATTGGTGCGAGTGATATAGCAGGAAATCTGCGGCGGATGCTCATCGCGCCGCCCGAGAAATGAAAAAATGGGCACCGGCTGATCACCTGGCTGCTCGGTCATCACTGACCAGTCGAGCGAGCGGCCATCAAGGCGCGGCGGGGTCCCGGTCTTCAGGCGACCGACCCGGAAAGCCATCTCGCGCAAGCGCGCCGAGAGAGCATTGGCCGGCGGGTCACCCATGCGCCCCCCATCATAGTTGTCGAGACCGACATGAATGCGCCCGGCCAGGAAGGTACCCACCGTCAGCACGACGCAGCGCGCGGCGAAGCGTAGCCCGATCTGTGTCACTACACCGGCCACATGCTGGTTTAGGATGATCAGATCGGCAACCGCCTGCTGGAAAATCGCGAGGTTCGGCTGGTTCTCCATGGCCTGTCGCACAACACTCCGGTAGAGGGCCCGATCCGCTTGGGCGCGGGTCGCCCTGACGGCGGGTCCCTTGCTGGCATTGAGCACGCGAAAGTGAATGCCGGCCAAATCGGCTGCCCGCCCCATCAAGCCTCCCAGCGCATCGATTTCCTTCACCAGGTGGCCCTTGCCAATACCACCGATGGCCGGGTTGCAACTCATCTGCCCGAGGGTTTCGATATTCTGGGTTAACAACAGGGTTCTGGAGCCGGTGCGAGCGGCGGCCAGAGCCGCCTCCGTTCCGGCGTGGCCGCCGCCAACGACAATCACATCAAAGCTTTCAGAAAAAACCATGGTCCTAGCTCGACTTCACTCATACGCAACACATTAACCGCACTACATTACACCATGACCCGGCAAAGCTGAACTCTTGGGCCATAACCCACCGATTCCGGCCCCTGGCGCACATGCTACAATCCAAGGCATTTTATGGTTCCCGAAAGGGGTGAAGCATTGTGATTTCCAGAACGTTCTCTTTCGCACTATTAGGTTTCTCTTTGTCTTTGGCCGCAAACGCCAGCGCAGAACCACCCGTAATACCCCCCCCACCGAACGTAGCGGCCAAAGCTTTCATTCTGATGGATGCAGGCAGCGGTCGGGTGCTCGCCGAACAGGATGCCGACGCCCACCTCGAACCGGCCAGCCTGACGAAGATCATGACCGCTTACATTGCTTTTCAGGAGCTTAGCAAGGGTAAGCTGCACGTCGATGATATGGTGACGATCAGCCCCAATGCCGCCAAGGCCGAAGGGTCGAGGATGTTCGCCGAACCAGGCAGTTCGGTGGCCATTGAAAATCTCCTCAAGGGAATGATCATCCAGTCCGGCAACGATGCCAGCATCGCCCTGGCTGAGCACATCGCCGGCAATGAGGCGGCCTTTGCCGAAATAATGAATCAGAACGCCACCAGACTAGGCATGGTTAACACCCACTATGTCAACAGCATGGGTCTACCGAATCCGCAACACTACGCCAGCGCCCGCGATCTTGCGATCCTTTCGCGGGCTCTGATCGCGGATTTTCCGGATTATTACAAATGGCACTCCATCAAGGAATTCACTTTCAACAATATCAAGCAACCCAATCGTAACCGGCTGCTCTGGCAGGATCCCACGGTAGACGGGGTTAAAACCGGCCATACATCCGGCGCGGGTTATTGCCTGGTAGCTTCCGCCGTCCGTAACAACATGCGCCTGATAGCGGTCGTGATGGGCGCCAAGAGCGATCGGATCAGGGCCACCGCAAACGCCGATCTACTGAACTATGGGTTTAGGTATTACGAAAGCCGCCCGCTCTACCGGGCCAATGAGAAACTGACGGAAGCTCATGTTTGGAAGGGGGCCGAGTCACTGGTGCCCGCCGGCCTGAAGCAGGATTTTATTGTAACGTTCCCCCGCGGTCAGTACGACAGCCTCAAGGCCAGCATGGAGGTGGGAAATAAAAGCATCGCACCGGTCCAAGCCGGGGACAAACTGGGCGAAGTCAAGGTGAGCTATAACGATGAAGTCATAGCGCGGCAGGATCTGGTGGCCCTTGAAACCGTTGAGAAGGGTGGCATCTTCAAGCGTCTGTTCGACGAAATCGCCATGCAAATCAAGAAATAGGAGCGTTGCCTCGATGTCATCCACAGAATCCCTGGTTTACCTCAACGGTCAGTTCCTGCCGCTTAGCGAGGCCAAAATCCCTGTGCTCGACCGGGGCTTCCTGTTCGGCGATGGTGTTTATGAAGTCATTCCAGTCTACGGCGGCCATCCACTCCGCCTTGAGGAACACCTCAGACGCCTGAAAGAAAGCCTGGCCAGCATCCAAATGGAATCGCCCCTGACTGACGCAGAGTGGGCCGACATCTTTGATCGCCTGATTACCGGCCCTGCTGACCAGTCAATCTATCTCCAGGTCACCCGCGGCGTGGCGCCCAAACGCGATCACGCCATCCCGCCGGGCATCAAACCCACCCTCTTTGCGATGTGCACGCCCATCGCGCCGATTCCTCTGGACGGCATCAAGGCGGTGACCGTTGACGATATTCGCTGGGACCGATGCAACATCAAGGCCATTACCCTGCTGGCCAACGTCCTGCTGCGTCAGGAGGCCGTGGAAAACGGCGCGAGCGAAGCCATCCTGGTCCGTGACAACCAGGTACTGGAAGGGGCTGCCAGCAACATCTTCATCGTTCAGGACGGAACACTCATCACCCCGCCCAAGGGTTCCGAGATTCTCCCCGGCATTACCCGGGATCTGGTGCTGGAACTGGCTCATGAACAGGGCATTCCGGCTATAGAACGCCACTTTACCCTTGCTGAACTGAAATCCGCGGAGGAGATATGGCTGACCAGTTCCACACGCGAAATTCTCGCTGTTGTTGAGCTGGATGGTCAGCCTGTGAGCAGCGGCAAACCGGGCCCCTTGTGGAAAATTCTGCAGTCAGCCTACCAGGACTACAAACAGAAACTGAGGAACGTGTCGGCGGACCACTGATATTGGCGAATACCGCCTGGCGACTGATTCCTGAGGTTTTCAGGCACCCGCCGGGTGTTAATCCGCTACGAGAGTGTATGCCATCATGAGCGACAGCGAGACCCTGCTCGAATTTCCCTGTGAATTTCCCATAAAGGCCTTCGGGCTTGTCTCGGATGATTTCCCGGACAAAGTCCTGCGCATTATCCGGCGGCAGGTAAGGGAAACCGACGTAGTGTCGGCGCAGTGCCGGCATAGTCAGGGCGGAAAATACACGGCGGTGACCATCCTGATCACCGCCACCAGCAAAAATCAAGTGGACGCCATCTATCAGGATCTGACCGACAGTCCGGATGTGATCATGGCGCTCTGACAGCCCCTCTCCCTTTTACCTCAAGGAAGCCTCACCCCTCATGCCATCGGTCGACACCCTCAACAGCCCGCCCGAGGAATACCTCCGGCAACACCTGGATGAGGTGATCGAACTGCTGAACAAGCAGAAGCTCGAGGAAGCCGTCGTTCACCAGCAAGTCATGCCCCACCATGACCTGGTGGAAACCCTGATGCACAAACAGCATCAGGTGGCGATCAAGCAAAAGCTGGACAACCTCCACACGGCTGATATTGCCTACATCCTGGAATCGCTGCCCGTAGACCAGCGCCTGATAGTCTGGAATCTGGTCGAGTCCGATCTGGACGGACAGATTCTGCTGGATGTCTCGGATGCCGTCCGGGAAACGCTCATTTCCTCGATGGACAAGAGCGAGTTGCTTTCGGCCACCGAGCAACTCGACACGGATGAAATCGCCGACCTCGCGCCCGATCTGCCCGATGATGTCATGCAGAAACTGCTGCAGACGCTCAACGACCAGAACCGCCAGCGGCTGCAGTCGGTTCTGGCCTACGCAGAAGATAGTGTCGCCGGCCTGATGGACTTCGGCATGGTGACCATCCGGGCCGATACCACACTCGGCGCGGTACTCCGCTACCTCCGCCAGCGGGGTGCGTTACCAGAACACACGGATAAACTGTTCGTGGTAGATGAAAATAATGTCCTGAAGGGCGTGCTATCCCTCAAGCGCCTGGTGACCAACATCCCCGAACAACATGTGGGAGCGGTCATGGCGCGGGACTTTGTCTGTTTTCGACTGGACGATGATGCCGAAGAAGCGGCTCGTGCCTTCGAACGTTACGATCTTCTCTCGGCGCCCGTCGTCGACGAAGAACACCGCCTGGAAGGCCGCCTCGGCATCGATGCGATCGTTGACCTCATCCGCCGCAAATCGGACGAGGAACGGCTCGCGGAAGCCGGCCTCCGCGAAGACGAGGACATCTTTTCGGGCATCTGGAAAAGTGCCCGGAACCGTTGGCTCTGGCTGGCCGTCAACCTGATCACGGCCTTTGCCAGCACCCGGGTGATCGGGCTTTTTGAAGACACCATCGTCAAAATTGTCGCCCTCGCTTCCCTGATGCCGATTGTCGCCGGAATTGGCGGCAACACGGGCAATCAGACCAGCATGCTGATCGTCAGGTCCTTGGCGCTGGGGCTGATCACGCCCTCCAACATGCGCCGCCTCATCGTCAAGGAACTGGCCATCGGTCTCCTCAACGGTATCGTCTGGGGTTCGGTGTTGGGGCTCTTGGCCTATTGGCTCTATGCCAATCCGGATCTGGGCATGGTCATGGCCGGCGCCACCCTCCTTAATCTGGTGGTAGCGGCCATCACGGGTTTCTCCATCCCCCTCGTGCGTTATCGCATGGGGCTCGACCCCGCTATCGGCACCAGCGTATTGCTGACTGCCATCACCGATGGCATGGGTTTCTTCATCTTCCTGGGTCTGGCGAAATTATTCCTGGATACCGCGCGTTGAAAGCACTGCGGCTTCGCCTGCTAGGCGCACAGGACTATCTGCCTTGCTGGCAAAGCATGCGGGAATTTACGGCTGCCCGTGACGCCTCAACATCGGATGAAATCTGGGTACTCGAGCACCCCTCCGTGTACACGCTCGGCATGAATGGTGATCCCCGTCATTTACTTAAACCCGACCATACCCCCCTGATCAACACCGACCGAGGCGGACAAATTACCTGGCATGGGCCTGGTCAACTGATTGCCTATACCCTGATCGATACCCGGCGACTCAATTTGGGCATCCGCCGGTTGGTCCACGGTCTTGAACAATCGGTCATCGAAGTACTGCTGTCCTTGGGTATTCGGGGTACAGCGCGCGCCGATGCTCCGGGCGTCTATGTCGGTGGCGCAAAAATCGCTTCCGTGGGATTACGGATTACCCGAGGCTGCAGCTACCATGGCCTGAGCCTCAATGTGGAAAATGAGCTTGGCCATTTTGCCAAGATCAATCCTTGCGGATACCCTAGCTTGCCGGTTACCAGCCTGGCCCGGCTGGGAGTAAACGCCACGACTGAAGAGCTGGCACCCGCGGTTGCAGGGTCGCTCATGGCGTGTTTAGGCTTTACGATTAATGACCTTCTCGATGATGACTCATAAGACATTCGGTCGAACAACTTCAGCCTTACACTATTGGAGCCCCCATGAGTAATTCCGGTGATTTCAGAGCGCCTTCGCGCACCAGCCCGGATACCCATCAACGCAATGCGGACAAACTCAAGCGTATTCCGATCAAGGTGGAACCGAGCGGCTCGCTTCCACCCAAACCCGCATGGATACGAACCCGTCTCCGAGACGCTCACAAAGTCGGCCAGATAAAACGTGTGCTGCGGGAAAGCAATCTCCATAGTGTTTGCGAGGAAGCGGCCTGTCCGAATCTTTCGGAGTGCTTCTCCCATGGTACGGCCACCTTCATGATCCTTGGCGATCTTTGCACGCGGCGCTGTCCCTTCTGCGATGTTGCCCATGGCCGGCCCAGCCCGCCCGACCCGAGCGAACCCGAGCACCTGGCAACGAGCATCGAGCGTCTGAACCTGAAATACGTCGTCATCACTTCGGTGGACCGGGATGATCTCCGTGATGGCGGCGCCCAACACTTCGCGGATTGCATTGAGGCCATCCGCAACCGCTCCCCCCATACCCGCATCGAAATCCTGACGCCCGATTTCCGGGGGCGCCAGGTGCTTGCGCTGGACACACTTGCTCAAACTCCCCCCGATGTCTTTAATCACAACCTGGAAACGGTCCCGCGTCTTTACAGAGCGGCGCGGCCGGGTGCTGATTACCAGGTTTCGCTGGAATTGTTACAGGGCTTCAAAGCGGTGCATCCTGGCATACCAACCAAGTCAGGCATCATGCTGGGACTCGGTGAAACCTTTGACGAAGTCTCGGTGGTTCTCAGCGACCTTAAGGCCCATGGCTGCGACATGCTGACCATTGGACAATATCTGCAGCCCAGCCGCGAACATTATCCCGTGGTTCGCTACGCGCCACTGGAGGAATTCGCCGCGCTCGCGGAACTGGCTCATGACCTGGGATTCTCCGCCGTGGCAAGCGCCCCCATGGTCCGTTCTTCCTACCACGCCGACCAGCAAGCTGCGGCTCTTCTTTAACGCCCAGAGCTTTCCCGCTTGCGGCTGGCTGATAAAATTTTTCCTTCAACCACATATCTGGAGACCAGACCATGCAAACACACTTGAAAAATTGGCTGCCCCGGCCTTCCGTCCTGCTGTTCGGGACAACCCTCATTTTGTCATCCTCGGCTTCCGCCACCAATCCCGTCAATGAAGAAGCCCATCAGAGCTTCGAGAAAAAATTCGCGGAGATGTGCATTGAGAAGGAAAAGTCCGACCTGAAGGGCAGCGGTGTACTGCTGTCCGAGGTCACGTCGGTCTGCGAGTGCATCGCCAGGGAAGAGAGCAAGCGGGTCACCGGCGAGGAGGTCAGGGAATTTGTCATCGAAGGCAAGTATCCCGCATCCCTGATGATGAAAAGCAACGCGGCGACCTATACCTGTCTGCAGGAAAAAAAATAAACCCTTGCCGGTTTACCCCAGCGGCTTGATCAGCACCTTGGAGTTTCTGCCACGGTTGAAGGAATCGCGGCGCCATGCCGGCAGCACGTCGGGCTCGGCGGGCTCGAAGCCGTGCTCCCTGAACCAGTGCGCGGTCTGAGTGGTGAGCACAAAGAGCCGGTCCAGCCCGTGGCTACGGGCGGTTTGTTCGACATGCGCCAGCAATCGTCCGCCGCGCTGTTCATTGCGGTATTCGGGATGCAGCACCAGGCAGGCCAGTTCGCCCATACGGTCCTCCGGGAAACCGTGGAGGGCCGCGCAACCGATGACGGTGCCATCCCGCTCGATGACCACGTAATCCCCGATATCACCTTCCAGCCGCTCGCGGGTACGTGCCACCAGGACACCTTGCTGCTCCAACGGCACGATTAAATCCAGGATACCGGGCACATCGCCCACCCGCGCAGGACGGATGGTTTCAAACGGTGTCTGGCTGATCAGGGTGCCAATGCCATCGCGGGTGAAGAGTTCGAGCAACATGGCGCCCCCTATCTGCCAATTGAGGTAATGGGCACGCTCTACCCCGTGAGTGCAGGCGTGAATGGCCGCCGCGATATCCGGCTTGATATTGGGGCTTAACGGCGGCTCCGTACACAGCAGCTCCTTAGCTTCTTCGGTGGTGAGTTGGCGTATCAAGCGGCCATCCTCCCCGGCAGTGCAGTCTTCCTCTCCCAGCAGCAGCAATTTGTCGGCCTTCAGGGCGATGGCGGCTGCGGTCGCGACCTCCTCGGAGCGGAGGTTGAAGATTTCGCCCGTGGGAGAATAGCCGACGGCAGAGAGCAACACCACGTCGCCCCGGTCCAGCGCGGCACGGATGCCCACAGCGTCAATGCGGCGCACTTCACCGGTGTGCTGAAAATCAACTCCATCACGGACGCCCACCGGCCGGGCGGTGACGAAATTGCCCGAGGCGACACGGATGCGCGCGCCGGCCATGGGCGAGTTGGGCAGCCCCATTGACAAGAGTGCTTCGATCTCGACTCGCACGGTGCCGGCGGCTTCCTTGACACATTCAAGGGCTTGGCTATCGGTCACCCTGAGCCCCGCATGATAGCGAGCAGTGTGTTGGCGCGCGGTCAGCCGGTCGTCGATCTGAGGCCGGATGCCATGCACCAGCACCAGTTGGATGCCGAGACTGTTGAGCAGGGCAAAGTCATGCAACAGGGTTGGGAACCGGGCATCGGCCACGGCCTCGCCACCAAAATAGATGACAAAGGTTTTGCTCCGATG
>JAJRDJ010000299.1 GCA_028678445.1 Methylococcaceae bacterium | reverse complement strand
GAGGCCGATGATGAGTCCACCGATGATCGTGGCGCCCGAACGGGAGGTGCCCGGAATCAGCGCGAAGGCTTGGGCGATGCCCATTTTCAGGGCATCCAGGACGCTCATCTGCTCCACCGTTTCAATCCGGATTTTGTGGGGCCGCCGCTCGGCCCAGATGATCACGAAAGCCCCGAAGATGAAGGCTAGCGCCACCGGTACCGGCTGGAAAAGATGGGCCTTGATTGCCTTGCCGAATGCCAGCCCGAGCATTGCCAAGGGCAGGAACGCCACGGCGAGATTGAGCACGAAACGCTGTGACTCGGGTTCGCGTGTCAGGCTGACCAACACATGGCCGAGCCTTCTCCGGTACTCCCAGCACACGGCGAGGATGGCGCCGGATTGAATGACGATCTCGAAAAACTTCCCTCGGTCATCGTTAAAACCCAGCAGGTCGCCGGCCAGAATCAGGTGGCCAGTGCTGGAGACCGGCAGGAATTCGGTAAAACCTTCGACCATGCCCAGGATCAGGGCTTTCAGCAGCAGAACAGTATCCATTGAGGGGGTAAGACGCTCGTTGGGTGGGGTGGAGAATGGGCATTTTGCCAGACTGGAGCGCACAAACCGAGTGCCATGTAGGCACTCATGGCTGCTCGGGATATCGGTGTCGGCATGAAAGAGCGTGTTTATTGTAAACGATGGTTATTCAATCCATGGAAATGATAGGCTTTAGTTCTCAAAATTCACCATTCAAGGCGATGTCCCGCAAGATTCTAGTCCTAAACTCGGGTAGCTCTTCGGTCAAGTACCGCCTTTTTGCAGTCACCGGGAAAGCTGATTGCGTGCCGCTGGTGTCGGGTCAGGTCGAGAGAATCGGGGAGGCCGCTTCGGGGGTTGCCGACCATCGGCAGGCGATCCACGCGATGGTGAGATCCCTGGAATCGGGCGGGTATCTCGCCGAGGAGGAACTCCTGGCGGTCGGGCACCGGGTGGTGCATGGCGGTGAGTCCTTCAATCAGTCGGTCATCACGGACGACACGGTAATCGCGGCCATCCGCGCCGCCATTCCGCTGGCGCCTTTGCATAACCCGCCGAACCTGGAGGGTATTGAAGCTTGTCGGGACCGTTGGCCGCGCGTGCCGCAGGTGGCGGTTTTCGATACGGCCTTTCATCAGACGCTCACCGCGGAAGCCTACCGCTACGCGATCCCCGACAGCGCCTATCGTGACTACCACATCCGTCGTTACGGGTTTCATGGCACATCCTTCGCGCACATTACCCGGAGTATGGCCGAGTACCTCGGACGCCCCCGGGAATCGCTTAACCTGATCGTTCTGCATCTGGGCAATGGCGCCAGCGCCTGCGCGATACGCGCTGGCCGGAGCATCGACACCTCGATGGGCATGACGCCGCTCGCTGGTCTGATGATGGGCACGCGGGGCGGTGATCTCGACCCCGGCGTGATTTTGTTCTGGCTGGAGCAGTTGGGTGAATCGGCCGAAAACATATCGCGCTGGCTGAACCGGGACAGCGGCCTCAAGGGCATTGCCGGCACCAATGACATGCGCGACGTGCTGGCGCGGGCCGCGAATGATGAGCCGGATGCCCGCTTGGCGCTCGCCATGTATGTCCACCGGATCCGCCACTATCTTGGCGCCTATCGAGCGCTGCTGCCGAAGCTGGATGGCTTGGTGTTTACCGGTGGCGTGGGCGAGCATGCCGCCGCGATCCGCGCGGCGGTGTGTCGTGACCTCGGACACCTGGGTCTGCACCTGGACGAAGCGGCCAACGCTGGAAATCAGTCAGGCATCGCCGAGTTACAGTCGCCGCTTTCCGCCATCAAGATACTGGTGGTGCCTGCCGATGAGGAGGCCGAAATTGCCCGGCAGTGTATCGAACTGCTCGGCAACCAGGGATTGCTCACCTGAGCCCCGCACGCTTCATGCGCCGTGCCCCGCTTGTCATGACGTCCCCACTTCTGACCGATAATTCACCGATGAGCCGTTCCATTTATATCAGCACCGTCGAGCCCGGTTGTGGCAAGGTCGTGTTCTCTCTTGGGCTGACCGAACTGGCCTTGCGTCGCACCACGCGGGTGGGGTTCTTCAGGCCGGTGATCGAGGCGCCAGCCCCCGGCCAGCGGGATGAGGATATCGATCTCATTCTCCGGCATTTCGGTTTACCGCAAAACTATGAAGAATCCTACGCCTGGTTTCAGCATGAATTGCTGGAACGGCTGGGCGGGCATCAGGAAGACGAGGTGATCGAGCGGATCATCGACCGTTACAAACAACTCGAAAAGCGCTGTGATTTCATTTTGATCGAGGGGACGGACTTTCTCGGCCATGTCTCCGCGCTGGAATTTGATCTCAATGCCCTGATTGCCCGGAATCTGTCCGCGCCGGTCCTCATCGTCGGTAATGCCCATGGGCGTAAGGCTCGGGAATCAGTGGATGGCGTGCATATTTCCGTCGATGCCTATGAGGAAAAGGGCTGTCAGGTGGCCGGTGTGCTCCTGAATAAAGCCGACCCGAACCAACTCGACGAACTCAAGGCGGCGCTGGTCGAAGAGTTTGGCGAAGCGGGCAAGCTGGTGGGCGTGTTCCCGTTCGATAATGCCCTGTTGGCGCCCACGGTGCGGGAAGTCGCCGAGCAATTGGGGGCGAAAGTCCTGTTCGGGCGTGAGCGGCTGGACAACCTGGTGAACGATTACCTGGTGGCGGCCATGCATTTGCAGCATCTCCTGACCTGGCTGGAGGCGGATCAGTTGATCCTCACGCCAGGGGACCGGGCCGATGTGCTGCTGGGCATTATCGAGGCGGATCACTCCGCCAATTACCCGCGGCTGGCCGGGCTGGTCCTGACTTCAGGCATCATGCCCGACCCGGCGGTATTCCAGTTGATCAAGGGTCTCAGCGGGTCGCTGCCGATTCTCACGGTCAACGAGGATACCTACACTGTGGCCTCCCGCCTGGAACATATTCACGCCGGCATCAAGGTGGAAAACCAGGACAAAATACAGCGCGCTCTCGCCTTGGTTGAACGGCATGCTGATCTTGATGACATCATCAGGCGGCTGGGACAGGTGACGAAGACCGGCATGACCCCGCGCATGTTCACCTACAACCTGGTCCAGCAAGCCAGGGCCAATCGTCAGCATATTGTGCTGCCCGAGGGTGACGACCCCCGCATATTGAGGGCTGCCGCCGAACTGGTGGAGCGCGAAGTGGCGGACATCACTTTGCTGGGCAAGCGCGTGGTGATCGAGCAGTCTCTTCGCAACCACGGCATCGCCCTGGATCTCGCGCGGGTTGGCCTTATCGACCCGGCCACCAGCCCGCAGCTTGACGCCTACGCGCAGAAGTACTTCGGACTGCGCCGCCACAAGGGCATGACCCAGGACACTGCTCGCGACTGTCTGATGGATGCCTCCTATTACGGCACGATGATGGTTTACCTGGGACAAGCCGATGGCATGGTGTCGGGCGCTGTGCACACGACCCAGCACACCATTCGCCCAGCCCTGCAGTTCATCAAGACCCGTCCGGGGTTTTCCATTGTCTCGTCGGTGTTTTTCATGTGTCTTGAGGATGGTGTCGTCGTCTACGGCGACTGTGCCGTGAACCCCAACCCAACGGCCCGCGAACTGGCGGAAATCGCCATCAGTTCGGCGGATACCGCCCGGGTTTTCGGTATCGAGCCCAAGGTGGCCTTGCTGTCGTATTCCTCCGGAGAGTCCGGTGTGGGCGAGGAAGTGGACAAAGTACGCGAGGCGGCCCACATCGCCCGGGAGATGAGGCCCGAGCTGACGCTGGAGGGTCCGATACAATATGACGCCGCCGTCGATGCCGGTGTCGCGGCCCTCAAGATGCCGGGCTCGGTCGTGGCGGGTCATGCGACGGTATTCATTTTTCCCGATCTCAACACCGGCAACAACACTTACAAGGCCGTGCAGCGCGAAACCGGCGCCATCGCCATTGGCCCCATCCTGCAGGGTTTGCGCAAGCCGGTGAACGACCTCAGTCGTGGCTGCACGGTGGACGACATCATCAACACCGTCGTCATTACCGCTATCCAGGCACAGAACCAGGCCAGCTGAAACCGAGGCAAGGGTCGGGCTCTTGGTCGAGGCCCAAGGACAGCGCTTAATCCTGATGGGGTAAATATCGTACACTAATCAAAAGTGGCCACGATCATCGAATCAGGAGCAGCGCATGTCACCCCGAGGCGGATTTCGTCCCGGCGCCGGCCGTAAACCCGGCAGCAATGATTATGGCGAACCGACCCGGCCCGTCAGGGTGCCGGTCAGCCTGTATCCGGAATTGCAGAACCACCTCGAACGCCTCAAGGCCGAGCGGCGGCCGGATGACACGGAGCGGGGCAGGGAGCTCACGCCGGGCCGGTCCGGGCTGGCGCCGGGTGCCTTGTTTATCCCGGATGGGGAGGCGCCGTTACAAACCTTTCCGCTGTTCGCCAGCCGCGTGCCGGCGGGATTTCCGTCGCCCGCCGAAGACTATGTCGATCAGCGGCTGGACCTGAACGATCATCTGGTCCATCATCCCGCCGCGACTTTCTTTGTCCGTGTGCAGGGAGATTCCATGGAGGGCGCAGCCATCCACAACGGCGACCTGCTGGTGGTCGACCGGGCGCTGGAACCCGTTCATGGCCGCATCGTCATCGCCGCCGTCAATGGCGAACTGACCGTCAAGCGGCTGTTGCTCAAGGAGGATGGCGCCTGGCTACAGCCGGAAAATCCCGCATATACCCCCATGAAGATCAGCGAGGGACTGGATTGCGTCATCTGGGGCGTGGTCAGGCATGTCATCCATAGTGTCTGACCGACAGTTCGCGCTCATCGACGGCAATGCCTTCTATGTGAGCTGCGAGCGGGTTTTCGCGCCCCGCTTGCGGGGGCGGCCGGTAGTGGTGCTCTCCAATAACGACGGCTGCGTGGTGGCGCGCTCGGACGAGGCCAAGGCCCTGGGTATCGGCATGGGCACGCCGTACTTCAAGATTCGCCAGCCTTACGAACGGGCTGGCGGCATCGCGCTGTCGTCCAACTACACGCTCTACGCCGATCTCTCCAGCCGGATGATGTCCATCATCGGCCAGTATTCCGAGCGGCAGGAAATCTACTCCATCGACGAATCTTTCCTGGAATGGCAGGGATTCCGCCACGCCGAACTGGACCGCATGGCTTTTGAACTCCGCCGCCAGGTCGGGCAGTGGGTCGGCATCCCGGTGGGTATCGGCATTGGCGCGACCAAGACGCTCGCCAAGGCCGCCAACCGGCTGGCCAAGCACCATCCCGATTTCCGGCGGAGCGGCGTCTGCAATCTTTCGGCGCTGGCCCCTGCGCGGCTGGAAGCCTATCTGGCCGGGATCGCACCGGGTGATGTCTGGGGTATCGGTGCGCGCTGGGCGGCCAGACTGGCGGGGCTGGGCATCCGTTCGGCGCTGGATCTTCGGCAGGTCGACCCCGCCTGGGTGCGTCTGCATTTCAATGTGGTGCTGGAGCGCATCGCGCGCGAGCTGCGCGGAGTGGCCTGCCTCGCGTTGGACGAAGCACCGCCGCCCAAACAGCAGATAATCTCCTCGCGCAGTTTCGGGCGGCTAATCACCGCTCTGGAACCGCTGCGGCAGGCGGTCAGCACCCACGCCGCGCGGGCGGCCGAGAAGCTCCGTCATGAAGCCGCGCAAACCCGGGCGCTCACTGTCTTCCTGCATACGCCGCCCTTCAATGTCAGCGAGCCGCAGTACCATCCCGGCGTGACCATCCGCCTCGCCAATCCAACCAGCGACACGCTGGCGCTCACCGCCGCCGCGCTGCGCGGGCTCCTGTGTATCTACCAACCCGGCTACCGCTACCAGAAGGCGGGCGTCATGCTGCTCGACCTCGCACCGGCGCGGGGGGAGCAACTCACCCTGTTCCCCGATGACGAAACCGGCATCCCGGAACGGTCTTCCCGCTCCGCCCTGATGGCTGTCATGGATCGCATCAACCGGCGGATGGGCCGCCATACGCTCTGGACTGCCGCCCAGGGCGTTAGCGGCAGCCGGCCCGCGGAGGACTGGCGGATGAATCGCGGCAAGCTTACGCCCGCCTATACGACGCAGTGGGCTGAACTTGTGGTGGCGAGGGCGATTTGACGCCGCCGGAAGCCGGGCGAGGCCGGATCAGAACAGATAGGGATGTGCCGCCGTGAAGCCATGCACTTTGGCGCGAGGCTTGAAGGCGGGCGGCTGCCAAGGGTCGGTGGTCAGCCCGGCCAGATATTTCGCCAGCCATAGCGCCTGCTGGCGGATGGGCATGACATAGGCGTAAATCCGGCCATCGGCGCACTCGGCGGCATCGCCAAGAGCCAGTATATCGGGGTCGGTGGTGGTGAGGTGGGTATCCACCGCAATGCCGCGCCTGACCTCCAGCCCGGCGGCCTCCGCGAGGGCGGTGCGCGGCTTGAAGCCGCAGGCGACGAGAATGCCGTCGAAGCCCGCCTCTTGTCCGCCTGCGAGCCTAATGGCCAACTGGCCATCGGCACGCTCGAAGCCGTCCGCGCCGGCGTCCAGCCGCACATCGACGCCGAGCCCCTGTAGCACGCTCAGAAGGGTGGCCGAATCTTGCTCCACCAGTTGCCGCTCCATCAGCCGCGGCAGGGCGTGGAACAGCACCACGGCATCGCCCGTTTTAGCCAGGTCGGAGGCCACTTCACAGCCGATCAACCCGCCGCCGACGATGGCCCAGCGCGGCGTGGTGCCGCTCGCGAGCAATGCGGCCCGTTGACGACGCAAGGTGATGAGATCGTCCAGACTGTTGATGACCCGGTATAGCCCTTTTGCCGCCCGGAAGGGCGGAGGGATGAAGGCATCCGAGCCGGGCCCGAGCACCAGCTTATCGTAGCCGGTGATGGATTCCTTTCCAGCGTTGCGGTAAGTCACCGTCTTGGCGGCATGGTCGATGGCGAGGGCTTCGGTATCGGCCTGAATATCGATGCCGCTTGTCCTGAGTTCGGCGAAGGACCGCAGGATGATTTTGGTTTCAACGTCATCCCGGGAAAAACCATGCGAGAGCATGGGCCGGGAGTAGAACCCGTGGGTTTCCTGGGTGAGTACGGTGAGGCGGGATTCCGGGCTCAGCTTGCGGAGTTCCTCGGCGAGGGTGATGCCGGCCATGCCGGAACCGATGATGACGATGTGCATGGTGACCTCTCAGCCCAAGGGCCGAATGCCGATACTGGCGCGGATTTCCTTCATGAAGGGGGCACTGTACGCACGGGCCTTGGCCGCGCCTTCCATGAGAATCTCCTCGATTTTTTCAGGCGCCTCCAGCAGCGCATCGTAGCGCTCGCGGGCAACCTTCAGGTGCTCGTTCAGGTAGTCGAACAGCACACCCTTCATTTCCCCCCAGCCGATGCCTTCCGTATAGCGGGCACGGATGGCGGCGGTTTCCTCCGGGGTGGCGAACGCCTTGTAGATGCTGAACAGGGTGCAGGTGTCCGGGTCCTTCGGGACGCCAGGCTCCAGCGAATTGGTCTTGATCTTGTTGATGATCTTGCGGAATGGTTTTTCGGCCATGAACAGCGGAATGGTGTTGTCGTAGCTCTTGCTCATCTTGCGGCCATCGAGGCCCAGCAGGGTGGCGGTGTCCTCACTGAGGGTGACTTCGGGAATGACAAAATGCTCGCCGTAAATGTGATTGAAACGCCCTGCGATGTCGCGGGCCATCTCGATATGCTGCACCTGGTCGCGGCCGACCGGCACCTGGTGGGCGTTGAACAGGAGGATGTCCGCCGCCATCAGCACCGGGTAGTTGAACAGGCCCATGGTCACCCCCTTGTCCGGGTCCGCTTCGCCGCTGTCCAGATTGGCCTGCACCGCCGCCTTGTAGGCGTGGGCGCGGTTCATCAGACCCTTGGCGGTGACGCAGTTGAGAATCCAGGCCAGCTCGGCGATTTCCGGGACATCCGACTGTCGGTAGAACACGGCATTGGCGGTGTCAAGACCCAGCGCCAGCCAGGTGGCGGCGATTTCCAGGGTCGACTGCCGTACCCGTTCCGGGTCCTGGCACTTGATCAGCGCGTGGTAGTCGGCGAGAAAGTAGAAGGGCTGTACATCGTGGCGATGGCTGGCCTCGATGGCCGGGCGGATCGCGCCGACATAGTTGCCGAGATGGGGCGTTCCGGTGGTGGTAATGCCGGTCAGGACATGCAGTTTGCTGCTCATGGATGCCATCTGCTCAAGGCGTGTGGTGATGGGGCACTCAGGTCGGTAGGTCAGGCCGCCGTTCACGACCCGAAGATTTACCCAAACCCTAGCCATAAATTGCCCGAACAATACCATAAGCGCCGCTTGGCTGGCCAAAACCATGGGGTTGTCAATCTGGCGGTGCAAGCCTCCTGGCCGTCAGGGATGGATTACAATGTTCTGCTTGATGGCCATTCTGAGTACCACACGTGAACAGCATAAACGGACGCAGCAGCCAGGAAACCCCCATCCACTGCAAGGTGGTGTACCGGCGGATTTCAGAGCCGGACGGGGTGGCGGGAGAGGGCATCAGTTTCAGCGGCGGCGGCATTCAGTTCAGGGGGGCGTTGCCACTCCGTATCGCGGAGGCCGCCGAGGTGCATATCGATGCCGTTAAGGGACTCTCGCCGCCGCTGACCGCCTATATCGAAGTCAGCCGCTGTGATCGGGAAGACTCCGGTAATTACCGGATTTCCGGTGTGATCAAGGGCATTCGCAGTGAGTAATCCCGCTCCCACAGCACTCAGAAATAGCTGATCGATCATGTATACCATTACCAAAGAGGTCTACTTCTGTTACGGCCATCGCCTCATGGGCCACTCCGGCAAATGCCGGCATCTGCATGGCCACAGCGTCAAAGCAGCGATCACCCTCGCCGCGGCCGAGTTGAACGAGCAGGGCATGGTCTGTGATTTTGCCGATATCAGTGCCGTGGCCTCGCGCTACATCGATGCCGAACTGGATCACAATCTGCTGTTGCACCGGGACGATCCCCTGGTGCCTGCGCTGGAGCAGGGTGGCGAACGGTTTCTGCTGCTGGATGAGCACCCCACCGCCGAATATCTCGCGAAACTGATTCATGCCGAGATCAAGGCCAATGGATTCAATGTGACCAGCGTGGCCCTGTGGGAAACCAGCAGTGCCTGCGCCACCTACCGGGAGCCCTGATACCGTCATGGCTCCATGAGCGCCTTTACGCCCGTCGAAAAGTCCCTGTGTCTGCAAAAAATCTGCGAAGCCAATTACGGCAGGCTGGCCAGGCTGGTGCCGGACTTGTTGCAGATCGGCCATGCCGCGACGGCGCGAGTCGCCGGCAAGCCGGCGCTGCATCTGCGCGTGCTCGAACGTTCACCATTCACCCTGGAACTTGAGCTGACTCATGATTTTGAAGGAGGGCAGGCCGTGTACCTGGAACCGGCAGTCCGCATCCGCGTATGTTTGGACGCAAGAACGGTGGAGATGCTATGCGACGCCGCCCGGCCGCTGGTTCACGACGCGCTGCGTCATGGCACGGAGCCCGCGGCGGTGCTGGACTACAAATGGTCGCTGAATTACTTTTTGTCGCGTTGGCTGGACCATTGCATCGCCGGGCAGTACCGGTTCGGCGTCGAAAGCCGGGAGCGGCAGGAAGCGCTGCTGTCAGTCTGATGGCCTGGCTGCTTCCACAAGCGGACGGGGGCATGCGCGAGATGGAAAAATCCGGAATGGCCGAGTGCCGGTGAGTTTCTTGCGATGGCCGGACTTCGCCGCAGTTCGCCTTCAATGAGTTGCCTATTCCAGGGAAGCCCGATGTGTAACACAACTGTCCCTGGGGCAGCACTTGGTGTTGATTGCTTGTCTGCCAGGCAGCAGGTGGGAGGATTATTTCTTGCCCGAAGCGACTGTTGAGTGGCTGAAACGAAGCTTAAGGCATTGATTTTATATCATTACTTTAATTTCTGGACCTTGTTGGCACAGAGCTTGCCGTATCCGAGGCGGGAGACTGGTTCCCGATTATTTTCGGATTCATACAAGTGAGGATTTCTGTCATGAAAAAGTGCATCACTGCCGCGGTCCTGGCCGGCTTGGGAGTTGTGAGTATCAGCTCCGCTGAAGCCGATACCACGGGCAATCGGTACGGCTATCCGGTGTTATATCAATCAGATGTCAGCTCGGCCAAGGCATGGCTGGATGTGAGCAGCAAGAAGGGGAAGAACAGGCCGGTGATATTGGATGTGCGCCGGATCGAAGAGTATGTGGCGGGGCATCCGCCAGGCTCAATCAGCATCCCGTTTCCGCATGTGACCGGCAGTCCAACAAAAGCGAACGACAACAGTATCGGCTACATTGGTTATGACATCTCGGTCGATCCCGCTGTGGGTTTCCTGGCGGCGGATGGCAAGGACGGCACCCTGCCGATTCAGGAGTTCGTTTATACCCATGTCCGGAATATTTGGGAAGGCTATAACGGCCAGCCCAAATACGCATATACCGGCAATGTTCCTACAAATCCATTAATCCCGCTGGATTTGAATAACGATGGCACAGTGGATGCCAAGGACCGCGACGGTTGGGCTTATTACCAGGAACTGCCAACGGAGACCAAACTGGTGAAACGTCGTTTGTATAAGCCTTATTTGTCGCTTTATTCGGCGAAAAAATAGTATTGATGGACCCCTCGAAGCACACCCATGCTTCCTTCGTGGTCTGGACTTCGAAGCGCATCACTCACGAATGATGCGCTTCCTTGCGTTCAGCACCTCTTACGTTGATTTGAATCCAGCGGCCCACAGAGGGGTACCCAGGGCTTGGCCATCGAACCCATCATCGGCCACGACAAGAGTGCTCATTGGCTCAACTGCTGCTGGCTCAAAGGCGCCACCCGCGATGCCCTCCATGCCGTCCTCTGCGCCGTCGGCTACCACTTGCGCTGGCTGCCGCGGCCCATCGCCCGTTTGCACCTCAACACGGATTTTTTATGCGGGTTATGGACTGCATTCCGGAAGGCCAATCAATCCCTGACGCTCTCCAGCGCTGCTGACGGAAACACAGAGAAGCGGCTGTTGGCCTGAAAATGAATTTTGCGAGGGCGACTACGCAAAAAATAGCTGGATCTGGTCGAAGACTGCAACGGCCAACTACTCGGTTACAAAATGAAATGGGGCAACGCAAAGCACCGCCCGCCCAGAGAGTGGATAACCGCCTACCCGAATGCCACCTGGAACTTGAAAAACCGTGACAATTATCTGAATTTTATCGCATAAATAGGGCTGCCCCCTGTACTTCTCAGGGTTGAAAAGGGCACGAAGCAAGGGGCAAGAATACAGCTCTTTCTCCTAATCCCACTTTCCCGGGGCGGCATCCAATATGCGAGAGCATCTCAGCGGTGCTTGAACTCCGCCTTCCAGCGGGCGGGATTGGGCGTGACGACATGGTCAATCGGGCTGGCGCTGGGCCTCTCCAGGCATTTCCCAGTCAGCATACTATCGGCGTTCTACTATCAAGCCCTGCGAACCTCACTCGTCCCATTCCACGGGGCGACCTTGAACAGCAATAGCATCCCTGGCAGCGCGGCGGCGAAGCACACGAAGAAGAAACGCTCCCAGCCCAGCGCGTCGATATGGAAGAGGGGAATTTCCCCAATCCGGATATCCCCCCCTTCCACCAGGAAGCCCGTGAGGGAATTGGCGAGGGTGCGCGGCGTGGCGGCGAGGCTGGTGAAGAGCGCGAACTGCGTGGCGGTGTAGGCCGGGTTGGTGGTGTTGGCGGTGAAGGCCACAAAGGCGGCGGTGCCCAGGCCCACGCCAAACGCCTCGGCACCGATGATGGACGCAAGTCCGGCAAGGGTGTGTCCCGCCGTCACCAGCCAGGCGAAGCCCAGAATCACCAGCGCCTGTAACACCCCAAAGACCCACAGGGCGCGATTGACACCCAGCTTGATCATCCAGACGCCACCCAGAATGCCGCCGATCACATTCGGCCAGAGCCCGGCATTCTTAGCGATCATGCCAATTTCCGTCTTGCTGTAACCGAGGTCCAGATAAAACGGCGTGGCCAGCGCGGTGGCCATGCTGTCGCCGAGTTTGTAGAAAAAGATGAAGGCCAGCACGGCGACCGCACTGACCCAGCCCTTCCGGCCGATGAACTCATGAAAGGGTTCGACGATCGCCTGACGCAGCGTAGCAGGAGCGCGTACCGAGGCCGGCGGCTCCTTGACCATGAAAGTCATGAT
>JAJRDJ010000298.1 GCA_028678445.1 Methylococcaceae bacterium | reverse complement strand
CAAGGAAAGCGGTTCAGAGCTCTGTCACTACAACACGCCTTCTCACCCCGCCGCACTCTCCAGCCATGCCCGCCACCCTTGCTGTCCGTCCGGACTTTCCCGCATTTGACCCGCTTGCCGCCCTGAATCTCATCCGGGATGAGGCGGATTGGCTGGCGCTCCGTTTCGTTCAGGAAGTCTCGCATCGTCGCAGCGTGCGTAATGGCCGCCCCGAGCAGAACGCGGTCACCTTCGAACGAGGCGTGATGATCGAAGCCCTGATTGATGGCCAGATAGCCTACGCCGCGACCAGCGATCTTTCGGCCATGGGACTGCTCCGGGCTGCGCGCTGGGCGGCCCGCCATGCCCGTCTCACGGCTCACGTCAAAGCATTTCAATTTACCTCAGCGCAGCGTCCACCTGCATCAGGCGTTTATCGGACGCCCAGACAGTACTGGCTGGATGCGGCCATACTGGCGGAATTCAGCAACGGCCTGATCGAGGCCAGCCACCGCCTCAAGGTCTCCGACAAGATTGTGACCGCCATCGCCGAGGCCACGCTGGTGGAGACCGACATGCATTATGTCTCGAGCAGTGGCAGCGACATCGCGCAACAGTTCCTGATGACCGGCCAGCATTTCGCGGCTATCGCTCATGAGGGTGGCAGAACCCAGCAGCGCTCGCTCAATGGCCCCACGGCCCGCTGCTGGCAAGGAGGTCTCGAGACCTACGACTGGGAGAGTCTCTACCGTGACTGCGAACGGGTCGGCGCGGAGGCGCTCGACCTGCTCGACGCGGAGAACTGCCCGGAGGAAACGCTCGATCTGGTACTGGCGCCTGACCAAATGCTGCTGCAGATTCATGAATCCATCGGCCATCCGCTGGAGCTTGATCGCATCCTCGGCGATGAGCGCAACTATGCTGGTTGGAGCTTTGTAAGGCCGGAGGACTTCGGCCAACTTCAATACGGCAGCCCCCTGATGAATGTCAGCTTCGATCCAACCCTGCCCGGTGAATTTGCCACTTACGCCTACGACGACAGCGGCGTCCCCGCGACCCGGGAATACCTGATCCGTGAGGGCCGCCTGCTGCGGGGCTTGGGGAGTCTAGAAAGCCAGGCGCGGCTGAATTTGCCCGGCGTCGCGAATTTCCGTTCGGCCAGCTGGAACCGTGCCCCCATCGACCGCATGGGCAATATCAACCTCGAACCCGGTGCAGCCACCCTGGATGAACTGATCGGCGCCGTCGAACGCGGGGTGTACATGGAGGCCAACCGCTCATGGTCGATCGACGACTACCGCAACAAATTCCAGTTCGGCTGCGAATATGCGCGACTGATAGAGGACGGACACCTGACCAGGGTGCTGAAAAACCCCAACTATCGCGGCGTCACGGTACCTTTTTGGCACTCCCTGGCCGCGGTCGGCAATGCCGAGTCCTTTCGGTCTTTCGGCACCCCTTATTGCGGCAAGGGCGAGCCCCATCAGGTCATCCGCGTCGGCCATGCCTCGCCCCCCTGTCTGTTCCGTTCCGTAGAGATATTCGGAGGCGGGACATGAGTTTTATCGGCATCACCTTGAAGCATTTTGATGAACTGAGCGAAGTCTGCCTTGCCAGTTTGAAGAGCGGAGAAGCGCTGACGCTAAATATTGCAGCAGAGGAGCAGCATTACCTGCGCTTCAATAACGCGCGGGTCCGCCAGTCCACTCAGGTGGAGCAGCACCGCGTAACCCTGTGTTTCCAGGCAAATGGCCGGCGTGTCATGTACTGCTTCGATCTCTCTGGGGCGTTCGACCAGGATTTAGTCAGTGCGCAGTCCCTGCTCGACCGGGCGCGCCTTGAAACCACTGTCCTGCCTGAAGATCCCTTTGTCTCGCCTCTTGAGAATCACGGCGGCAGTGAGCAGCACCACACGGGGCAGCTTCCGGAATTGTCCACCCTGCTTGAACAGGTGTCCGTCGAGGCTGAGGGATCCGATTTCACGGGTCTTTACGCGGCGGGTCCGCAACTGCGCGCCACCCGCAACTCCGAAGGGTTGCGCCATGTATTCTCGGCAGAGGGTTTTTTCCTCGACTACTCCCTCTTCACGGTGAACCCGGCGGGCGAGAACAAGGCCGTCAAAGGTCTTTATGCAGGACGTGAATGGCAGCCGGAGCAATTTTCTGCCGCCATCGCCGCCAGCCGATTGCAGCTGGCGATGCTGAAAAGGGACAGCCAGCCTCTCGAGCCTGGTCACCACCGCGTGTTCTTTGCCCCGGCGGCCGTGGATGCGCTGCTCGGCATATTGTCCTGGGGCGCCGTAAGCTACGGCGCCTGGCAGAAAGGCGATTGCGCGCTGAAAAAACTGATCGAAGGTGAAGTCCGGCTCTCGCCGCTGTTCCATCTCGGCGAGAGCTTCAGCCTGGGTCTTGCGCCGCGCTTCAACAGCTTGGGCGAAATGGCGCCCGAGCGCTTGACACTCATCGAAGACGGCACGATCCACAATCTCCTGATCAGCTCCCGCTCGGCCCGCGAATACGGCGTAGCCGGCAATGGCGCGGAGGCGGGCGAAGGGCTGCGATCCCCCGTGATGGGCGCCGGATCGCTGGAAGACTCGGCAATCCTCGAGACACTCGGCACAGGTGTCTACGTCAGCAATCTCCACTACCTCAACTGGAGCGACCTGCAGAGCGCACGCGTCACCGGAATGACGCGTTATGCCTGCTTTTGGGTCGAGCGGGGGGAAATCGTGGCGCCGATCCGCGATCTGCGGTTCGACGAGAGTCTCTACCGCATGTTTGGCACAGAGCTGGAAGCCGTCACCACCAGCCCGGTAGTCATGATGGAAACCGAGACCTACGGGCAGCGCTCTCTCGGCGGCAGCCAGGTGCCTGGCATGCTGGTGCGGGATTTCCGGTTTACTTTGTAGCCGCGAGAAGACCGGGTCAGGACTGGCGCGGGTAATCGAGGACGGCCGGGCGGCTTCCCTGCCGCCCGACTGACCAAGTCAACTCTGGGAGGATTCTGGCTTCGTCCAGTAAGCCAGCCACTTTTCCTGTGGCAGCCACATCTGTATAAGCGAGGTGAAGATCATGATGGTCGAGGCCAGACTGTAGCCAAAGCCCCCGAT
>JAJRDJ010000046.1 GCA_028678445.1 Methylococcaceae bacterium | reverse complement strand
TCATGCGTCAGTAGGTCGGCATGGACGGGTCCACCTGGCGAGCCCAGGCGGCGACACCACCGGTCAGGTTGACGAGATTGGCGAAACCCTGATTTTCGAGAAAATCCGCGACCATCTGGCTGCGCAGGCCGTGATGGCAGATGGCGATGATTTCGGCGGCCGGGTCGAGCTCGCCCAGACGCTCCGGCACGGTGTGCATCGGGATATTGAGACTGCCCTCAATGCGACAGTAGGCGAATTCATGCGGTTCCCGGACATCGAGCAGGACAGGCCTGATGTCGCCGGAGACCAGAAGGGTGCTGAGTTCCTCGGCGGTGATGGTGCGCATGGCGGTGGTGCTTGAAAAGTGGGTATCGCAAAGCCGCTGGCCTATCCCGGCGGCCTCTGGTGTGGGGGGGGTGCGGGAAATCCGCCTATTTCACGGCGATGCCGCGCTCCCGCATGGCCTTGAGGACGGTCTGTCCAATGTGGGCCGGGTTGCGGGCGACGTAATGGCCGAACTGTTCCATCGCGTCCATTTTGGCGCTGGCGGTATCCGCCTCGCTTGAGATAATGGCGCCGGCATGGCCCATGCGGCGGCCCGCGGGGGCGGCGATGCCGGCGACGAAACCGACGAGCGGCTTGCTCATGTTCTCCTTGGCCCAGCGCGCGGCGGCGACTTCCTGCGGTCCGCCGATTTCGCCGATCATGACTACGACCTCGGTTTCCGGGTCGGCCTCGAAGGCGCGGAGCACGGTGACAAAATCGGTGCCATTGACCGGATCGCCGCCGATCCCGACGGAGGTCGTGACGCCGAGACCTAGCGCGGCCATTTGCTCGGTCGCCTCGTAATTCAGGGTACCGGAGCGGGAAACGATGCCGATATTGCCTTTCTTGTAGACATGGGAAGGCATGATGCCGACCTTGCACTCACCGGGGGTGATGATGCCCGGCGTGTTGGGGCCAATGAGGATGGTGTCCCGGCCCACGCGGAACCGCTGCAGGCGGACCATGTCGTGAATCGGGATGCCGTCGGCGATGGTGACCGCCACCTTGATGCCCGCGTCGATGGCTTCCATCAGCGCGTCGGCGTTAAAGGGCGGCGGGACGAACACGGCTGAGACATCGGCGCCGGTGGCGGCGACCGCTTCGGCAACGGTGTCAAAGACGGGCAGGCCGAGATGCGTGGTGCCGCCTTTCCCCGGCGTGACGCCGCCGACCACGTTAGTGCCGATGCTGATGGCATCTTGCGCGTGGAAGGTGGCGTGTTCGCCGGTGAAGCCCTGGAAGATGACCTTGGAGTTCTTGTTAACGAATACACTCATGGGCTTACCCTTTCACGATGGCCACCGCTTTGGCGGCTGCGGTGTCCAGATTTTCGGCGGTGATGAATGAAAGCCCTGATTCGGCCAGAATCTTGCGTCCTTCCTCGACATTGGTTCCCGCCAGCCGCACGATGAGCGGCACCTTGATTTTCAGGCTCTCGTAGGCTTGAATCAGCCCCGTGGCGATCCAGTCGCAGCGGTTGATGCCGGCGAAAATGTTGACGAGGATGCATTTGACGTTCGGGTCTTCCAGCACGATGCGGCAGGCGTTGGTGACTTTTTCGGGCGAAGCGCCGCCGCCGACATCGAGAAAATTGGCGGGACGCCCGCCGTGCAGGGTAATGGCATCCAGCGAGGCCATGGCCAGCCCCGCGCCGTTCACGATGCAGCCGATGTTGCCGTCCAGTGCGATGTAGTTGAGGCCGTGGCCGGAGGCTTCGACTTCCTTGGGGTCTTCCTCGCCGAGATCGCGCATTTCGGTGATGGTTCTCTGGCGGTAGAGCGCGTTATCGTCGAAGTTGAATTTGGCATCCAGCACCATCAGCTTTTCATCGTCCGCGCTGCCGACGACGGCCAGCGGATTGACCTCCGCCTGCAGGACGTCCTTGTCGCGCATGCAGCGGTAGATGGCCTTCATGAGCTTGACGGCCTGGGGCATCAGTTTGCCCTTCAGGCCGATGGCGGTGGCTACCTTGCGGCACTGAAAGTCCCGGAGGCCGATGGCCGGGTCGATGACTTCCTTGATGATTTTCTCGGGCGAGACCTTGGCGACTTCCTCGATATCCATGCCGCCCTCGCTTGAGGCAATGACCGTGATGCGCTGGGAGGCCCGGTCAATGACGAAGCCCAGGTAGAATTCCTGCCTGATCTGGCTGGCCTGTTCAACCCAGACGCGCTGCACGAGCGAGCCCTCGGGTCCGGTCTGATGGGTGACCAGACGGGAGCCGATCAGGCTGTCGGCGGCTTTCCCGACTTCATCGAGCGAGTTCACCACCTTGACGCCGCCGGCCTTGCCGCGACCGCCCGCATGAATCTGCGCCTTGACCACCCAGCGGCTGCCGCCGATTTCCTCGGCCGCCTGACGGGCCTGGGTGGCATTGAAGGCAATGCCGCCCGCGGGTACTGGAACAGCAAAGGATTGCAGCAATTCCTTGGCCTGATACTCATGAATATTCACTGGTCTGGATTCCTCATCATCGGTCGATCATGGCGGCGGCGGGCCACCCGTGTCTGTTCATAAATTTGGTCATGCAGGATGGGGAAAGCCAAGCGTGCCCATCAACCACTCCAGAGAGAATGATGGGCACGGCTAGCGCCTTTGCCCATCCTGCCCAAGCCATAGTCCTCTGCGTGGATCGGCGGAGCTCGGCCACCCTTGCCCGCTCACACGTAAAGCCATCAATGCTGACGGGCCTCAATCTGCTCGATCTGCTTGACGACGTTTTCCGCCATGCGGATGGAGGCGGCATCGATCAGACGGCCATCGAGGGATACGGCGCCCTTGCCTTCCTTTGCGGCTTTTTCCATCTCCACCAGAATGCGGCGGGCGCGATCCACCTCTGTTGCGGTGGGGGTGAAGACTTCATTGGCAAGTGCGACCTGGGATGGATGGATGGCCCATTTGCCCTCGCAACCCAGCGCGGCCGCGCGGCGGGCGGCGACCTTGTAGCCTTCGGGATCGCCGAAGTCGCCGAACGGTCCATCGATGGGCCGCAGGCCATAGGCGCGGCAGGCGGCGGCCATGCGCGAAATGGCGTAATGCCACTGGTCGCCCCAGTGGTAGAGCCGTTCGCCGCGTTCGTCGGGGTCGGTCAGCATGCCGTAATCCGCGTTGGCACCGCCGATCTGGGTGGTGCGGGCGCGCACCGAAGCGGCGTAGTCGGCCACGCCGAAGACCATGGCTTCCATGCGTTCCGGGCAGGCGCGGGCGATTTCCTCGACATTCGCCATGCCCATGGCGGTTTCGATCAGGACGTGAATGTTGATCTGGGGGTAGCCTTTATAGGCTTCGATCTGCGACAACAGCGTAGCGACGAAATAGACATCCGCGGCACTGCCGACTTTCGGAATCAGGATGGTGTCGAGCTTGTCGCCGCAGGCTTCCACGATATCCACCAGATCGCGGTACGCGTAATGGGTATCGAGGCCATTCATGCGAATCGAAACCGCGCATCTGGACCAGTCGTAGGTAGTGAGCGCCTCGATGATGTTCGCGCGCGCCTGCGCCTTGTCGTCCGGCGCCACGGCATCTTCAAGGTCCAGAAATACCACGTCGGCGCCGGCGTCGGGGGCCTTTTCGAGCATCCGTTTGTTGCTGCCGGGGACAGCCAGTTCGCTGCGGTGCAAGCGATTCTTTATCGCCATCTTGTTCTACCTCGGTTGGGGGTGCGGTACCGGTGAAATCGGGAAGGGGAATCCTGTGCCTGAATGGGGCCGGGCATTGACGAAAATTCCTGAGCCGAAGACGCTGCCGAACACGCAAAGCGCAGAATTATAGCCCAAAATGGCTTGATCAGGACCAGTCTGTAGCGCATGAGCAACAGGGCTGGTTGGTTATAAGACATAACAAGTCATTATAGAATCGAATGGAAGAAGCCTTAAATTGGGTGTTGTAATTGACCTAAAGTTTGATAAGATATTAACTGTGCAGCAACATTTGTTGCCCCAAAGCAACGCGCGCACTCCACCATTTAAATAATA
>JAJRDJ010000045.1 GCA_028678445.1 Methylococcaceae bacterium | reverse complement strand
GCCTGCCCATTGATACCGACATCGCCGCCCTCTCCGGCGGCCTGAAGCGCCGGGTATTGCTGGCGAAGGCGCTGGCCTCCCAGCCCGACATTCTGTTGCTTGACGAGCCGACCAACCACCTGGACCTCGACGCCATCCTCTGGTTGGAAGAATTTCTGCTCGGCTGGCCCGGCACCCTGGTCTTCATCACCCATGACCGGGTCTTCCTCCAGCAGCTCGCGACCCGCATCATCGAACTGGACCGCGGCCGGCTGACCGACTTTCCCGGCGATTATCCGACCTATCTGCGCCGCAAGGCCAAACTGCTGGAGGCGGAGGCGAAAACTAACGCAGAATTCGACAAGAAGCTCGCGCAGGAGGAAGTGTGGATCCGGCAGGGGATCAAGGCGCGCCGTACCCGCGACATGGGCCGCGTGAAACGCCTGGTAGAAATGCGCGCGGCGCGCGGCGAGCGTCGCAACCGCGCTGGTCAGGTCAGCATGCAGGTTCAGCAGGGCGAGCGCTCAGGCAAGCTGGTGGTCGAGATGGAGAACGTGGGCTTTAGTTATGACGAGCAGACCATTGTCCAGGGCCTGACCACCACCATCCTGCGCGGCGACAAGGTCGGCATCATCGGGCCCAATGGCTGCGGCAAAACGACGCTGCTACGGTTGATGCTGGGCCAACTGGAACCTACCTCCGGCAAGATCAAACTCGGCACCAATCTCCAGATCGCCTATTTCGACCAGTACCGCGCCACGCTGGATGAAAACGCATCGGTGATCGACAACGTCGCCCAGGGCAGCGACCGGGTTACCGTCAATGGCCGTAACACACATGTGATCGGTTACTTGCAGGATTTCCTGTTTGCCCCGGACCGCGCGCGCCAGCCGGTCAAATCGCTGTCGGGCGGCGAGCGCAATCGGCTGTTGCTGGCACGGCTCTTCACCCAGCCCGCCAATCTCCTGGTGCTCGACGAGCCGACCAATGATCTGGACGCCGACACGCTGGACCTGCTGGAAGATTTACTGATCGACTATACCGGCACGGTGCTGGTCGTCAGCCATGACCGCGCCTTTTTGAACAATCTGGTCACCAGCGTGCTGGCCTTTGAGGGCCATGGGACAGTTAATGAATATGTCGGCGGCTATGACGACTGGGTGCGCCAGCGCCCGGCCGCACCGGCCGCCGGCAACAATCCGCCAAAATCCGCCCCGGAAAAAGACCTCCCGGCAGCGGCAAAACCCGCTTCAACCACAAAGGCCCGCAAGCTCAGCTTCAAGGAGCAGAAGGAGTTGGCAACCCTGCCGTCCACCATCGAGCGGCTCGAAACTGAAATCGCCGCCCTGTCTCAGGCCATCGGCCAACCGGAGTTTTACCAGCAAGCGCGCGAGGAGATTACCCGCTCCCAATCGCAGCTTGCCGAATGGCAGCAGCAACTGAGCGGGGCCTACGAACGCTGGGAAGCTCTTGAAAATCTGCAAGAAGCCAGCCCCAGTTAAATAATCCCCGCCTCTTCCCGAGTACACCGATGATCGCACGCACTTTGTTTATCTTTGGAATGATCGCCCAGCTGAACGGCTGTAGCCTCGATGTGCTCCGCACCAATTCCTCCCCCGCCTATGCCGATGGCTACCGTGACGGCTGTGGCAATGGCTCATCCATTGCCAGCAATATCAACGGCGTAGTGGTCCGCGACGAGCAGCGCTATCTCAATGATTCCGAATATGCCCGCGCCTGGCGGGCAGGAAACCGGAAATGCAACGGCGACAACTTCCGGTCCAATCCCAATGACCCCATGCAACCCATCGATATCGACGGTATACAGGGCGCTTACGAGCGCTAGGGTGAATTGAATCCGGGCCAATAGTAGTGCCAGCACATGGCTGGCGTTTCAGCTGAATGCCACTCTACCAATGGCGTGATCGAAAATCGTAGCAGATCAGTAGCCCATGAGAGCACTGCAGCTTGGCGATGGTCGGCCCTCCTGGCACAGGATCCAGGCCAGTTGAGGGTGCAAGCCCCCCATAACGACCAGCCTGTACAAGCGCCCTGCTTTCCGGTAAAAATCAAGTTGCTATTTCTTCACTAATCATTTTTCCACCCGATTTGAGTATTCCATGGCCAGAGTCACCGTCGAAGATTGTCTTGAAAACGTCGATAACCGATTCCAGCTGGTTTTGGTCGCCGCCAAGCGTGCGCGCCAGCTAAGCATCCACCCCGAGGACTCCAAGGTGCCCTGGGAGAACGACAAATCCACTGTTGTCGCCCTCAGGGAAATCGCCGCCGGTGAAATCACTCGCGATTACCTTCTGGTGCCGGTCAAACAGGAACGCTACACCTTCATCCGGCCTCCACTGCCCACGCCGGCCCCCGATATCGATGACGACGATTTTGAGTGATCTCGTCGCGCGGTGTCCCTGACCAGTGCCCAGCCTTTCCTCATGCCTACCCTTGCGGTCCGCGAAGCCATTGAGTTACCTCAGGAAAAGCTGATCCGCAGGCTGTGCTCCGCCCTATCCGGTTATCTGGACCCTACACAGATCGCGGACGTGCAGCGGGCCTACCAACTGGCCAATACCGCCCATGAGGGCCAGGTTCGTCTGACCGGTGAACCCTATATCTGCCACCCGCTGTCGGTGGCGCTGATCTTGGCCGACATGCGCATGGATGCGCGGGGCATCATGGCGGCGATCATGCACGATGTGATCGAGGACACCAGCGTCAGCAAGGAACGGCTGATCGAGGAATTCGGCGAGGAAGTGGCCGATCTGGTCGATGGCGTCACCAAACTGGGCCGCATCGACAGCAAATCCCGGGCGGAAGCCCAGGCGCAGAACGTCCGGAAAATGTTCCTGGCCATGGTCAAGGACCTCCGGGTCATCATGGTCAAGCTGGCGGATCGGCTGCATAACATGCGGACCCTGGAGAACATGGCCTGCACCAAACGCCGGCGGATTGCCGCCGAGACGCTGGACATTTACGCGCCCATTGCCAACCGGCTGGGCATGCATGAGCTGCGGCTGGAACTCGAGGATCTGGGCTTCGCGGCTATGTACCCCTTGCGGGCCCGTATTCTGGACCGCTCGGTCCGTAAGGCCCGCGGCAACCGCAAGGAAGTAGTCTCCAGCATCGAAACCAGCATCAAGAAGCGTCTGGCGGACGCCGGACTGAGTCATTGCGAGGTGATCGGCCGGGAGAAGCATCTGTACAGCATCTACCAGAAAATGCGGCTCAAACGCCGGCCCTTCGCAGAAGTATTCGATGTTTATGCTTTCCGGGTCATCGGCGAAAGTATCGATGACTGCTACCGTGCACTCGGCATCGCTCACAATCTCTATAAGCCCATCCCTGGCCGTTTCAAGGATTACATCGCCGTCCCCAAGGCCAACGGGTATCAATCCCTGCATACCGCCCTGGCCGGCCCCTACGGTCAACCCCTCGAAATCCAGATCCGCACCCGGGCCATGCACCATCTCGCGGAAGCCGGCATCGCCGCCCACTGGCTCTACAAGAGCGAACGCGAGCATTCCCCCTACAGCCAGGCGCGCGCCCATGAATGGCTGCAGGATCTGCTGGAAATTCAGAAAAGCGCCGGGGATTCCATGGAGTTCCTCGACAATCTCAAGGTGGATCTCTTTCAGCGCGAGGTATACGTTTTCACGCCCAAGGGCCAAATCATCAAGCTGCCCCGCCAGGCCACGGTGGTCGATTTTGCCTACGCCGTGCATACCCACGTCGGCAACACCTGCGTCTCGGCGCGCATCGACCGCCAGCTGGCACCACTGCAAACCGTATTGCAGAACGGCCAGACAGTCGAAGTCATCACCGCCCCCTGGGCCCGACCCAATCCCCTGTGGCTGAATTTTGTCGTGACCGCCAAGGCCCGGGCCGCCATTCGTAATCATCTCCGCCACTTCAAGACCCAGGAGGGGATTGCCCTTGGCCAGCGGCTGCTGGAAAAGGAACTGGACGGCCTCGGTCATCGGTATGAAGACATTCCGGCGGAACAATTCGACACCTTGTTGCACCGCCTGGATATTGCCGACCGCGATGCCCTGCTCGAGGATATCGGCTTTGGCAATCGCCTCCCGATGCTGGTGGCGCGGCAACTGGTCGATGCCGCCGCAACGCCGGCAGCGGCGGAAGAAAACTTCAAACCCATACTGACGCCCTTGATCATCAAGGGGACCGAGGGCATGGTCGTCAATCTGGCGAAATGCTGCCGACCGATCCCTGGCGACCCTATCGTCGGGCTGTTCAATCCGGGTAAGGGGATCGTCGTCCACCTGACGGAATGCAGGAACATCGAGGAACTGCGCAAGCGTCAGGTCAACTGGATCGACGTACAGTGGGACAAGCAGGCCACCGGCGAATTCCCGGCTCTCATCCGCCTGGAACTCATGAACCAGGTCGGCACCCTGGCCAAGGTGGCCTCCACGATTTCCAAAATGCGCGCCAATATCGAGAATGTGCAAATCGTCAACCAGGACAGCCAGCTCTCTGTCGACTACATCACCCTGATGGTGCGGGACCGCAATCATCTGGCGAACGTGGTCCGGGAACTACGGAAACTGTCCATCGTGCTCAAAATATCCCGAGTCAAATCAGAATTGAGGAAGAAAAACCCGCATGACTAAAGAGATCATCTCCACCGGGCAGGCGCCAGCGGCCATTGGCACCTACTCCCAGGCCGTCAAGGTGGGCAACACCGTTTATCTCTCGGGCCAGATTCCTCTAGACCCCGCCACCATGGCCCTGGTGGAAGGCGATATCGACGTCCAGATTCGCCGGGTTTTCGACAACCTTAGCGCGGTCGCCGAGGCCGCGGGCGGCAGCTTCCGCGATGTGGTGAAGCTGAACGTCTTCCTGACCGATCTCGGACACTTTCCCCGTGTCAATGCCATCATGGCCGATTATTTTTCCGAACCCTATCCCGCGCGTGCCGCGATCGGTGTGGCCGCCCTGCCCCGCGCTGCCAGCGTCGAAATGGATGCCGTGCTGATTCTGGAACACTGAGTCCGGGACCGGTTTGACCTTTCACCCCAATCACCCCGAAAGCCAGCCGATCTCAACACTCAAAGGCGTTGGGGCGCAAACCCTGAAAAAGCTCGAACGCCTCGGTCTCAGGACCGCTCAGGATCTCCTCTTTCACCTACCGCTCCGTTACGAGGACCGCACCCGCATTGTCCCGCTCGGCGCGGTGCGGAGCGGCGAACATGCCCTGGTCGAAGGTCGGGTCCAACTGGTCGAAGTCATCCCTTCCGGCCGGCGTTCCCTGGTGGTCCGCATCGCCGACGGTACCGGTTTGTTGTGCCTGCGCTTTTTTCATTTCACCCAGGACCAGCGTGCCCAATTTGAACGCGGACGCCGGATACGCTGTTACGGAGAAATCCGCAACGGCTTTTATGGCACCGAGATCACGCATCCCGATTATCGGCTGATCGGCGACAGCGAGGCTGGACAACCGGAAGCGACGCTGACCCCGGTGTATCCGCTCACCGACGGCCTTCACCAAAAGGCGATCCGGCGACTGATCCAGCAAGCCCTCGCCACCGTCGATCAGGTCCGGGAATGGCTGCCCGCCTCGATGGCCGGCAACCACCACCAAGGCTATCGGCTCGCTGAGGCCCTGCGGCTACTTCACGCGCCACCCGCCGGCTGCAACGAACAATCCCCGCCCATCATGGCAGCCCGCCAGCGGCTTGTCTTCGAGGAATTGCTGGCCCATCATCTCAGCCTCAGCCGCTCCCGCACCTGCATGCAGACGCACCAGGCGCCAGTCTTGCGGATCGATCCCGAGATCGCCGGACGATTCCGGGACAGCCTGCCGTTCCGGCTCACCGACGCCCAGCAGCGGGTGGTCACCGAGATCGCCGCCGATCTGGCCCGGCCCTATCCAATGATGCGGCTGGTGCAGGGCGATGTCGGCTCGGGCAAGACCGTGGTTGCGGCCTTCGCGGCACTCACTGCGCTGGCCTCCCAGCATCAGGTCGCCATAATGGCGCCGACCGAGCTGCTGGCCGAACAGCACAGCCGCAGCTTCCGCCAGTGGCTGGAGCCGCTGGGCGTAACAGTCGCCTATCTATCGGGTAAGGCCAGGGGCGAGGCCCGGCGTGAGACACTGGACAGCCTCGCCGCCGGCCGGGCGGGCGTCATCATAGGCACGCATGCGCTGTTTCAGGACCAGGTGGCTTTCCATAACCTCGGTCTGGTCATCATCGACGAACAGCACCGCTTTGGCGTGCATCAGCGGCTGGCCCTGCGGGAAAAGGGCGGTGGCCAGGGCGGCTATCCACATCAGCTCATCATGACCG
>JAJRDJ010000297.1 GCA_028678445.1 Methylococcaceae bacterium | reverse complement strand
TTCCCGTTCAGGCACTAGATAGTCTTTTTTGCGGGAACAGAACGCACGCTTACGTCCCATCACCATGTATCAGATTCAAAGCTCCCGAAGCCTACTGCTGCGCCCAACACCACGGGGGCTGCGCGCCCTGGCACTCCGTTTGGCCAACCGGAATGTCGTCTTCCTTGGTCTGACGAGCTTTTTCACCGACATCTCTTCCGAGATGGTCTCGACGGTGCTGCCGCTCTATATCATTTATGGTCTCCACCTTTCACCCTTGCAGTTCGGCGTCGTCGATGGGATTTACCAGGGTGCGGCCGCGCTGGTACGTCTGGCTGGCGGGATCTTGGCCGACCGTCTGCAGCGTTACCGCGCGATTGCCATCGCTGGTTACGGAATTTCGGCAGTCTGCCGACTCGGCATGTTGATCATCGGAACCTCGTTGAGTACTGTCGGAGGCTGGGTAATGCTGGATCGCGTCGGCAAAGGCCTACGGACAGCTCCGCGAGATGCACTGATCGCCCTAAGCACGGAATCGTCCTCCCACCTGGCGGCCTCTTTCGGCCTCCACCGTGCGTTCGACAGCGCCGGCGCGATGCTCGGACCACTGGTCGCGTTCCTGCTGCTCGGTCTGCTGCCCGGCGCCTTCGATGCGATCTTTGTCGTAAGTTTCTGCTTCGCCCTGATCGGACTGGCAACTCTTGTCCTCTTCGTCGAAGATCACAGCCGCGAACCTTCTGCCAAAGCGAAACTCTGCCGAGCGCACCATCATGCGGGCCATGGATCGGTCCGTTGTCCTAACTGCCGAAACGCCCCGCCGATCCCGCCCGGTGCATCGCTGCGGAAGGCCCTCGCCCTGCTTCGTATCCCACGGTTCGCAGCGTTGCTGGCGGTCGGAACACTGCTGGGTCTGTTGACGTTGAGCGACGGATTTCTGTTTCTGAATGTCCAGCGTCGCCTCGACCTGTCGGTTGGGTTTTTCCCGCTGCTTTACGTGATCACCGCTTTCTTCTACATGCTGTTGGCGTTACCCGCAGGGCGACTCGCCGACCGATTTGGCCGCGGGCGTGTTTTCCTCGCAGGTTATGGCCTGTTGCTGCTCGTTTATGTGCTGCTGCTCACCCCGGAAATACCGCGAGCGCTCCTGCTTGCCAGCGTGGTACTGCTCGGCACCTACTATGCCGCGACCGACGGCGTCTTGATGGCTCTGACCAGCGCGATTCTGCCGACGCCGCTGCAGGCGAGCGGAATGGCTTTGCTTGCCACGACCGTCGGTCTGGCTCGACTCTGCTCGTCGCTGCTCTTCGGCTCGATCTGGACGTGGATGGGGGCGGATCAAGCTCTGATAGGATTCGCCATCGGTCTGTCGGTGGCTACTCTCGGTTCCGCTGCAGTGCTTCGCCTTTTTCCGCAACCTAGCCATGACACTTAAGCTCCGCATCACCCTGTTTGTTTTGCTCTGCGTTGGTTGCATAGTCGTATCCATAGGCTACGTGATGATGCGGGCGCGGCAGCCCGCAAACCCCTCGGCGGGCACCGGAACCGCGTTCTTGATCGGCTCGGAAAATGGCCCCGGACTTCCCGCTGGCGGAGCAGCAGTCAGCACCCCGCCTTCCCTGCCGACAGCGCCGTTCCTTCTGTTCCGCACCACTACTCTCGGCAAGACCTATGGGCAACTGGTCGCGGCACCTCTCGACCACCTCTCCGGACCGGTGACGCCGACGGGTCTTAGTTGCGAGCGGGCCTATTTTTCAGGAGGCTACGGAGTGTGTCTGACAGCGGACCGCGGCGTCGTGACTTCCTATCAGGCCTTTATTTTTGACAGCTCGCTCAAGCCAAGGCACAAGCTCCCGCTGCAGGGCATACCGAGCCGAACACGGGTCTCTCCGGACGGCCGCCTAGCCTCGATCACCGTTTTCGTGAGCGGAGACTCTTACGTACCCGGCAGTTTTTCGACCCGCACCGAGGTTTTTCGCACCGACGACGGAAGCAAAATCGCGGAACTCGAAAAGTTCACGGTCGAGCGCGATGGCAAACCGTTTCGTGCCGTCGACTTCAACTTTTGGGGAGTCACCTTTGCGAATGATGGGCATCACTTCTACGCGACCCTGGCCACAGGCGGCCAGAACTACTTGATCGAAGGTGACCTTACGACGCAACACGCCCAAGTCCTCCATTCCGGCGTTGAATGCCCTTCACTCGCCCCCAATGGGAAGCGCGTCGCGTTCAAGCGACCAACCAGGTCCGGCTGGCATATTTACGTCCTCGATCTAGACAGTGACCGAGAGATCCCGCTTGCCGAAACGCGGAGTGTCGACGATCAGGTCGTATGGCTGGACAACGACCGCATTCTGTATGCGCTCGAGCGCTACATCTGGGTTATGCCAGCAGACGGCAGCGGCACACCCAGCGTCTTTCTCGCCGACGCCTATTCTCCCGCCGTCATCCGTTAACGACTGGCACAAGAATCACGCATCGTTACTTTCGCGCCGCGTACCCTCGCACAACCAGTGGGCCATGGGGGCATCTGGCGAAGCGTATTGCGCCGGAGGTTAAAGCTCTCCATACGGCGGCTAGCGCCAATTGCGCCTCACGCGGGCTTTGTTCAACGCAACAAATCGATCAACGCCGCAATTTGTAATTGCGGCCGTAAAATATCTCCGCCATCTCGTGCTTGAGCTGCCGCTGGATGGTGGTTCTTTCGTCAGGGCTCAAGGCGTCCTTGTCGGTGTCGAACAGATAGTTGTCGAGCAAGAAGTCCTTTAGAATCATCTTGGTATGGAAGATGTTCTCCTGATAGACGTTGACGTCGATCATCTGGTAGCGCTCGGCTGTCACGTCCGAGATGTAATTCTGGATGGAGGTGATTTCGTGGTCGATATAGTGCTTCTGACCGCTGATGTCGCGGGTAAAACCACGCACCCGGTAATCCATGATGACGATGTCGGACTCGAAGCTGTGGATGAGGTAATTCAAGGCCTTCAGTGGTGAAATCCGGCCACAGGTGGAAACGTCGATGTCGGCCCGGAAAGTACTGATGCCGCCATAGGGGTGGCTTTCCGGATAGGTATGCACCGTAATGTGGCTCTTGTTGAGATGGGCCACCACCGAATCTGGCATGGGCCCCGGTTCTTCCATGTTGCCCACCATGGGCGGTACATCATGCCCCTCGGAGATCAGCATGGTGACGCTGGCGCCCTGTGGCTCATAGTCCTGGCGGGCAACGTTCAGAATCTGCGCACCGATGATGGCGTTGACGTCGGTCAGAATCTGGGTCAGACGCTCCGCGTTGTACATCTCGTCGATGTACTCGATATAGCGCCGCTGCTGCTGCTCGGTCTTGGCGTAGCAGATATCGTAGATGTTGAAGCTCAACGACTTGGTGAGGTTGTTGAAGCCATGCAGTTGAATTTTATCGATATCCATCAATGTAACGATACCCGTCAGGGAAATAGGAAATGCGGGAAGGCAGTGAGAAAAGGGTGAGAAACACCGGCGGGAACCGGTGTATCACACGTTAAGCGCGCGGGCGGGCGGCATGCTCAATCGGCCTCGAGCACTTCGAAATCGTGGGTAATTTCGGCGGCCTTGCCGAGCATGATGGAGGCGGAACAATATTTCTCGGCCGACAGCCTGACCGCCCGTTCAACAACAGCTTCGGTCAACCCCTTGCCGGTCACTACAAAATGCAGATGTATCCGGGTGAAAACTTTCGGGTCGGTCTCAGCCCGCTGGGCTTCGAGCAAGGTTTCGCAATTGCGGACATCGTGGCGACCCTTGCGCAAAATATGCACGACGTCGAACGATGAGCAGCCGCCCATGCCGATTAGCAGCAACTCCATCGGCCGTACACCCAGATTTCTTCCGCCCGCCTCGGGTGCACCGTCCATGACCACGGCATGACCGCTACCGGATTCACCGATGAACATGGCATTTTCGACCCATTTAATCCGCGCTTTCATGGCACCACCCCACCTAAATTAGCCGCGCAATTTAGCATATCCGGACTGAGACCATGAGGCTTTTTTCCGCTGCCTGCAATTTGCATTGCGGCTGACATCCGCGTTAAAGCGGTGTGGAGTTGAGGTGTTGAGGACGAGTTGCGCGGCCGTGGGGGCAGGGCGTCGCGCCCGCCACCCTGGAGGCAAGCCAGCGCGATTCCGTAGCAAAGCCATCCTGGCCCTGACCGATGGCGCGTCCACACTCCATCCCGCAGGGTAGGACGGCGGCCGTCAACCAGTTCAGTCCGCTTCGGCCAGACCGCTATGCCGCAGCAGCGCATCGATACTCGGTTCGCGCCCACGGAAAGCCACGAACAGGTCCATGGCATTCTGGCTGCCGCCTGTTTCGAGAATGTTTTCGAGGAAGCCGCGTCCGGTTTCGGGATCGAAGACGCCGCGTTCCTCGAAGAGCGAAAAGGCGTCGCTGGACAATACCTCGGCCCATTTGTAGCTGTAATACCCGGCTGCGTAGCCACCGCCGAAAATATGCGAAAAGCTGTGCGGAAAGCGGTTGAACGGTGGTGGATTCAAGACCGCCACCTTCTCGCGCACTTCGTCGAGAATGGGATAAATCCGCCCGCCGCGTTCCGGATCGTAGTCAAGATGGATACGAAAATCGAACAGGGCAAATTCCAGTTGCCGCAAGATCTGCATACCGGACTGGAAATTCCGCGCGGCGATCATCTTGTCGAGCAGCGCCTTAGGCAAGGGTTCACCGGTTTCGTAATGACCGGAGATCAACGCCAGCGCCTCGGGCTCCCAGCAGAAATTTTCCATGAACTGACTGGGCAGCTCGACGGCGTCCCACTCGACGCCATGAATGCCCGACACGCCGAGGTGATCGACCCGGGTCAGCATATGTTGAAGACCGTGACCGAACTCATGGAACAGCGTCTGCACTTCGCCATGCCGCAGCAAAGCGGGGCTATCGCCCGTCGGCGGAGTGAAATTGCAGGTCAGGTAGGCCACCGGGGTCTGGACGCGATCAGCCAGGCGCCGCCGGGTCACGCACTCATCCATCCATGCCCCGCCGCGCTTTTTGGCGCGGGCATAGAGGTCAAGGAAGAACGCCCCGCGGAGTTCGCCCGTGGTATCCCGTATTTCGTAATACTTCGCATCGGGATGCCAGACATCCACGCCGGTCCGTTCCTCGACATGCACACCGAACAATGTTTCCACCACCGCAAAAAGCCCCTTGACGACCCGTGGCGCCGGGAAATAGGCGCGGACTATTTCTTCCGAAAGCTGATAACGGCTTTGCCGGAGTTTCTCCGACGCATAGGTCCAGTCCCAGGCATCCGGACCGTCGATGCCCAGCTCGCCCTCGGCGAAAGCCCGCAACTCGGCCAGGTCGCGGCGGCCATGCGGGAGCGAACGTTCGGCGAGGTGCTCAAGAAATTCCACGACATCGCCGGTTGAGGGAGCCATTTTCGTGGCCAGCGACAGCTCGGCAAAATTGCCAAAACCCAGCAATTGAGCCTCCTCGTGACGCAGCGCGAGTAGTTTTTCCATCAACGCGGTGTTGTCCCACGTCCCGGCGTTGGGACCCTGATCGGAGGCGCGTGTCGCGTAGGCGGTATAAAACTCCCGCCGCAGCTCGCGGTTATCGGCGTGGGTCATGATGGCGATGTAGGAGGGGAACTCCAGTGTGAACAACCAGCCGGGGAGGTTTTTCGCGGCCGCCGCCTGCGCCGCCATGGCCTTAGCGGAATCCGGAAGACCCGCCAGCAGCGACTCGTCATCGATGTGACGGGTCCAGCCCTGAGTCGCATCCAGCACGTTGTCCTGAAACTGGCTGCCGAGTTTGGAGAGCTCCTGGGCGATATCCTTGAACCGCTGCTTCTGTTCCGCCGGCAAGGCTACGCCGGACAGACGGAAATCCCGGAGGGCATTCTCGATGATCTTGCGCTGCGCCCGGTCGAGCAGGGCGAAATCCGGGCGTTCCGCCAGACTGTGGTAAGCCTGGTACAGCGCATCGTTCTGCCCGACCTCGGTCGCGTACTCGCTCAGCAGCGGCAGGCAGGCGTTGTAGGCTTCACGCAGTTCGTCGCTGTTGACGACGGAATTCAGATGACTGACGGGCGACCAGGCGCGGTTGATGCGATCATCGATGTCTTCCAGGGGCTCGACCAGATTGCCCCAAGTGTGAGGCCCGCCCGAGGCCAGCAGAGTATCAATCGCGCGGCGGCTCTCGTCGATCAGCCGGGTCATGGCCGGGAGGACATGTTCCGGCTCGATGCGTGAAAAGGCGGGGAGTTCCTGGGATTCGAGCAGAGGATTAGTCATGATTTTGTTCAATGAAGGTGGTCAATGGGATTGGCAAAAGGACCGGGCGGACGGGTAATCGTTCACTGCATCCGCACCGGTGGCGTAGTCCGGGCCAGCGCGAAATGCTGCAAAATAGCAGCACATCCAAACTCCAGCCTATCGCCCATGACCACCGCGCCAGCCTGCCGCCATGCCCCCGCCACAATGCGTAACCGGGAACCGCTACTAGAGGTTCTGCGGGATGCGCTGCCACCTTTGGGAACGGTGCTGGAGATTGCCAGCGGCACCGGAGAGCATGCCGTCTTTTTCGCCCCCCGGCTCGTGCCTCGGGGCTGGTTGCCCTCCGATATCGATCCGCTCTCGCTGGAGAGTATAGCCGCATGGCGCGCCCTCCAACCCGCGAAAAACCTGCTGCCGCCCGTCCGTCTGGATACCCTGGCGCCCTCCTGGCCTCCAGAAACCTGTCCGCCCTCCCCGGCCATCAGCGCGATCGTCGCCATCAACCTGATCCACATCGCGCCCTGGGCAGCTTGTCTAGGCCTACTGGCCGGTGCCACGCGAATCCTGCCGCCCGACGGAGTGCTCATCCTTTATGGCCCCTTCCGGCAGGGAGGCCGGCACACCGCACCCACCAATGCCGCGTTTGATGAAAGTCTGCGCGCCCAAAATCCTGCCTGGGGAGTGCGTGATCTGGAGGCCGTAGCCCAAGCCGCCTCGTCTTCTGGCCTCAGCCTCACCCGCACCGTGGCGATGCCCGCAAATAACCTGTCTGTCGTCTTCACGCAAGACAGGACCAATACTGAAACATGCCGGGAGAAGGCCAAGCAATAGAGCGATAGCCGCCCTTACACGAGGCTATCGGGGGCGGATCGAACGCGGCAAGTCAGGCTACAAGCATCTGTGGCCCGGGGAGGACTAAAAGAGCCGCTTGTGCATTTCCAGTACATTGCCCGCCTCGGTCTTGCGGTACTTGACGGCGTCCATCAGGCTGCGGATGAGAAAAATGCCCCGGCCACGCTCGCTCAGATCATCCGGGTCGGGCATCGGAATCCCATCGATGTCGAAACCCTGCCCGTGATCGTATACCCGAACACACAGGTCTTCCTCCTCGATAAAAATGCACACCCGGACGGTTTGCTCCGTGTCAATGGGGGTTG
>JAJRDJ010000296.1 GCA_028678445.1 Methylococcaceae bacterium | reverse complement strand
GCTCATTCGACTTAATCCGCGGCGGGGGCGTTCAGCACCCTCGCCGTTTCTTTTTATCTCGAGGAGAAACGATGAATCGAGAATTTCCTTTCCTGCTGAGGGATCTCGCCTTGGTGCTCGCTAGCCTGCTCACGGCAGGATGTGCCCTAAAGTTGCCGCATGACAGCACGAAGCTCGATGCCACGGCTTTGGCGGCCATATCCGCAGACGATCCCATGACCTGCCGTTATCGGAAGGAGACGGTTCATGGCGACCCCAATTTGCATTCTTCCTGGGAATTCATCCGAGAGCCCCAACGGACCGAATCCTACGACGGGGCGACCCGGCAGGGTGAGATCTGGGAACGCGACACACAGGGCCGCTTGACCCTGACCCATGTGTTCACGGATGAAAAGGTCGCGCTGGACTATTCGACCGGTGACCTTAAAGCCGCCGGCCGCCTGCCGGTCTGGGCTTCCGTTTGGTCCATAGTCGACCCGGGATTATTCGGCAAAGCGCTTACGCTCCAGGGGAAAACCGCCAAGGGTGGCCTTGTCCTGGAAACCTATGCGGGCCAGCTCGCGGGCGTCGACACAAAAATTGACTGGCTGCCCGCTCTCAAGCTGCCGGCGCGCATACAGAAAACCTCTCCCACCGGCACCGACAGCCTCTCTCTCGAACAGTGCTGGCCCATGGCAAAGGCGCCCAGGCTACCCACGCCCGAGAGTCAGCTCAATCACTACCGGCACATAGATTACAGCGATCTGGGGGACATGGAGACAGACCCGATCGTCCAGAAAATCGTCGCGTTGAGCGGCGGACACGCTCACGGCAGCGCCGAGCCTCACTGAGGTTGCGGTTCTCTGGCCGGAGGAAGCCCATTCCGCATTTGGCCGACACACCCGCAGCCAGTCTCATTAACCCGGCCAGTTAACTGGCGGCCATGAATGGCGGCATACGTTCCTGACTGAAATCTACGTAATATTGCGTACGGCTATTAGACATCTCCGATACGGTGCGCGTTCGTCATATCAACAAGGTAGAGCGTTGTGTGCCTTTTCTGCCATAATCGCCTTCCGTAATCATCTATCCCCCTAATCATGAAGACTTTTCTCGTAGGCGTTACCGGTGGATTGGCGATGAACCTGGCATTGACGGCATGTAGCCCGACGCTAGTCAGACTTCCCGTTGCCTTTGATCAGAAGGAAGCCGCCGCTCTGCTGGTGCCGGGACCCAACCAGATTATCGGCACCATACTCTACCAAGCGGATCGCGGGAGGGTGCTGGGAGACCCCGCTACGTATGTGTCGTGCGCGGGCCGCGAGGTTACTTTAGTCCCCTACACGGACTATGCTCGTGAATGGGCCCTGAGGTACTACGGGAAACCCGTTACGGACATGGCCTATCGACTCGCCAACCGGGGTAAATCGATGAAATTCGAGGGAGAGGAAGCTTTCCAGGCTGCCTCCCGCAAGACTGTGTGCGACAGCAAAGGGAACTTTGCCTTTAGCAATGTGGCCGACGGGGACTTCCTGGTAGTCGCTGATGTGCAGTGGCTGGGTAAATTTCAGGAGATGACCTACAATTTTGGTCTGTCCCAAGAAGATATGGATGTGGAGGAGGGTAGCGTGGTAAAGAAAATCTCCCTTCGAGGGGGTGCAAAGAAAGTATTGACCGGGCCTTGGCCGTGATGAGCCGGGTTTCGGGCTGAGTTATTCAAAACCCGAAATAAGGACCACACCCCCAGCAACCACTGGCCAATTTCCAAGCCTTCGTGGACACCGCAGATGCCTGTGGCCAAGAAGTAACGTAAGGATTGTCATGCCAAATAATATCGCCAGGGATTCAGTAACCCGCAGCAAGTTCCAGATCATTGGGCTTGATGAAGAAACGGGTATGTTAAACGTACAGTATCAGAATGATGGCTGGATCAGAGGGTTTGAGAGAAACCAGAAAATACCTCTGGTTGATTTCATCAATACCTTGATTGAGGGAAGGATTGAAATTCATCCGGTCAAGCAACCATACCCAACGGAATTTTTCACGGGTTAGCCTGGTTGCCACGCTTTTCCTCGCCAACTCATAAAAAAAGATAGCTTGACCTGACATGGGCTTTAAACCTGCCTATGTCATGAGCCGCGTCACTGATCATTCCAGGGCGTTACCCTGAGATCATTCAGCTTGTAGCGGTATTCCTCGAGCTTGTTCTCCTTGGCCACGGAGGCAATACCCGTGAGAGGCTCGGCTTCCTGGAGGCTTTCCCAGAAGCTCTTGTCACGAACATGGTCCAGGATATCCTTGTTGGTTTTGATGAGTTGCCCATTGCGCTTGGTGCATTTGTCTATCCACTCGGCTCGTTCCTTCACCGCGCGGACGAGCAGGGCGTTATCCTGCTGGCTGGCGGTCAGCTCAGCGGACAAGCGGCGCGACTGCTCCTGCAAAGCCTGATTCTGCTCCCCATATTGTTGCTTGAGTTTCTCTAGATGGGTCTTAAGTATTTCGTTATTGTTTTTGAGAATCCCGTTATTTTTTTCTAGAGCCGCCAAGGTGTCCGCCTTATGCTTGACTTCGACCTGCATTACCTGCAACTCCTTGGCCCTCGTTTCTAGCTGCTTGCCCCGATCCTCCAGGGTTTTTTTGGTGTCCGCGAGCTCCTTTTCCAAACTGGCCGTTTTGGCTTCCAGCTCCGCCTTTTCCTGGCTGAGCTGCCTGAGCATTCCCTGCGCCTTGTTCAGGGTTTGCACAATATCCGAACCACCCTTTTTTTCAGCGCCGAGGGCGTCACTAGCAATGATTACTGCCAATAAAGACAGAAACACTGGCACTTGGGAAAACCCGCATCGAAGCGCTTGAGATCCAACGGATATCCGGCTTGATTTCATCATATGCATCGCGGCAGCTCAGTTATCAGGTTCAGAAGCGGGCGTTGATGTCGGCCAGCAGCACATCGACATCATAAGTAGGCCCGGTGATGACCGAGGAAGACAGCCAGCGAAGATTGGCCCAGATGTTCTTGGCCAGGCCATAGTTGACGCCCAGGATATAACCCTTGGAATTGGTGCCCGAGAGGTGGAAGTTGGAATCGGGCCAAGCATCCAGTACGGAATCACGTTGCAGGTATTTATAGGCCGCCCAGGCATTCCAGTCGCCGAGGGCCAACATGTCAGGCCGGCCCAAATCCAGACGAATCTGGTAGGCGTTGGTCTCCGGTGAAATATTGGTACCCAAGGACTGGTAGATCTGCTCTTGGTTGAAACCAAAGTTCCTTGAGTAGTTTCCCGTCAACAGGATATGGTTGGGCGCAAAACCGACATAATCATATTGAGCGATGACATCGAATACATCGAATTTCGACGCAAGACCGACCAGCCGGGGCGCGGTTGATGACTCCAGATCATTGCTGATCTGGGCCAGGCTATTGCCCTGGGTAAAAAACTGGGGCGCGGTCCAGTCATTGATCGTACTCCCCGGCGGGTTCAAGCGCGCCTGGGTATTGTGGAAACTGTAATAGGCGACACCGGTCTTGATCCGGGATTCCGCCGCCACCAGATAATCCAGACCCAACTGGCCCGCTGCCATCCATTTCGATTGCGGCTCCAGCGGCGTCTCCTGTAGCGGGAAGAAGCCTGCCGTCAAATAAACCTCATTCGGTTTGGTGAAACCTTGATTCAACTGCTGGAACCATAAGACACCGGCCGTGTTGGGGGCATTATACCCTCTGAGCTCCGTGGTATTCATGTCGCCAATCGGCAGGCGGAAGGTGCCCGAGAATCCCTCGAAATTAAGGTCCTGGTCGAAGACGTTATCGGTACTGAACCAGGGATTGGGTGTTTTGCCCCCCCAAAGACTGAGCCAGTCGTGGCCCTGATCGTCGAGGTAATCGTATTGCAGAAACGCCCGGTCCAGCATGATTTGATAGCCCTCGCCAGTCTGTCCCAGCGTCTGGTTTGTGGAAATGGGGCTAAAAGGATAGGCCGAGTTGGTCGTCGACACACGGATATTGGCCTTCACCCCCTCGACCAGCTCGGTTTCAAAACCAAAGCGGACCCGCGCGCGGAACCGATCCCGATTCTCGGTCGTGTTCAAAAAGGGATTGACGGTATTTTGCAGCCCGCCATTCTGATTGATGAGCGGCCAGTTATAGTAACTGTTGGGGATATTGTTGGAGCCGAAATATTGTCCCTCATAACGCAACCGCACATCGCCAAACGGCTGAATGCGCTTCACCCATTCCGGCAGTGCCGCCGGTATGCCCCACATTTCCTGTTTCGCGTCGGCTTTCACCTCCTTTACGACCTCGCTTTTCAACTTTTTACGAACGTCCGCGCTGATTTCTTCCTTGACGAAATCTGGTACGTAAGTCACTCGAACCGGACCCTTACCCGTAGTCGAGCGGGTCGCTGGCTCACCCGGCAGATTTTTCATCGCCACGGGGGAAGACGCGGAGGGGGCCACTACCGACGCCGCACCCACGCCGCCACCGCGACTCTCCTTGGCCTCGTCCTCCCTGGCTTCGATCCTGGCTTCATCCGCTGCCTTTTTTTCGGCGCGTTTGACCATGGTTGCGGCTTTGTCCTTGTCCAGGACACCCTGCTCGACCAGCATGTCAATCAGGTTGAGGGTGGTGTTCTTCAGCTTGAGCAACTCTTCCTTTTCCGTCGCTGCCATGACATCGGAGACACCTCCGAAGGCCAGGGAGATGCAAAGTCCCAGGGCGTATTGCCGGGTCGTCTGGAATGTCGGCCGTTGGGCCAGGATGGGGTTACTCATGAGCTTACTCGAAGGGTCTGATAGTCAATGAGGCCATTGCCACAACGGGCGTCAGGAACGTATGCGGATTTTCAAGGGCTGCGGCATGCGTTCGGGTGGGGGTTTGAAACGGCCTCGCACCTGGCTGATGGCCAGTTTCAAGGCCTCGTCTATTTCGGCTGTGCCGCTGGAGTTCACCAGTTCGACCCGATCAATATTGCCATCGGGCTTGATCCAGACATGCAGCACGGCCGTATATTTGGTTTGCCGCGCCCGATCCCTCAGGGTCTTGTGCAGTTCGTCGGTCAGCTCACGCTGGACATGCTGCCCATACCAGATGATGGCGTTGCCCCCGCCACCGCCGATGAGTCCTGAACCGCCCTTTTTGCCGACCAGCCCAAACCCATCGCTACCCGCGCCGCCCTCGGCATCGACACCCAATTGATCACCCGGCGCTTCCGCCGGTTCCTGGTCAGGCTCCGGCGCTTCGGGTTCTGGCTCGGGTTCTGTTTCGGGGTCAGGCATCTTTTCCTCCTTCACTTCCGGGGGTTTTATTTC
>JAJRDJ010000295.1 GCA_028678445.1 Methylococcaceae bacterium | reverse complement strand
AGGTCGTCTTCCAGATAGGGGTTGCGCTGCACGACCCAGATGTCGCCGAGCACCTCGTAGAGCATCCGTGCCGAGCGGCCGGTAACCCGCTGGCTGCGCAGTTCGTCGAGGATCGCCCAGTTTTCCGGGCCGAGCAGACGGATGACGATTTCGCGGTCGGAAAAGGAGGTGTAGTTGTAGGGAATCTCGCGAACGCGGACGGGCTCCCCCGATGGAGTTACCGTTTCGAGAGATCGGTTCGTCTGCATGCCGGCCCTCCCTTGGGCAAAATAAATTCCGAATTATCCGGATGGCGTTCCTGAAGGTTTCAGCATGCGGGCGAATCCCGGGATTCACCCGTATGCCAGTCGGTCTCGCCAGGCTCAGAGGGCCTGCTCTCCGGTTTCGCCGGTTCGAATGCGGATGACCTGTTCCAGGCTGGTCACGAAAATCTTGCCATCGCCGATCTTGCCGGTGTTGGTGGCCTTGATGATGCTGTCGATGGCCTGGTCGAGGAGTTCATGCGATACCGCGACTTCTATCTTGACCTTGGGCAGGAAGTCGACCACGTATTCCGCGCCCCGGTACAACTCGGTATGGCCTTTCTGGCGGCCGAACCCCTTGACTTCCGTGACGGTAATGCCGGCGATGCCGATGTCGGAAAGGGCTTCCCGGACGTCGTCGAGTTTGAAGGGCTTGATAATGGCGGTGATCAGTTTCATGGTGTCTCCATTGGCGGCTGCCCGCCAGCTTGATGAAGGGGTGGTGGCAGTTAAGGTGCGGGATATAGTATGAATTCCATTGCCGCGGCATGGCGCTCAATCGAGCAGGGCTTCGGCCGTATAGCCCTGATTCCGGAGGATCTTGCCCAAATGCTTCAGTGCGGCGACCTGCAGCTGCCGGATGCGCTCGCGGGTCAGTTTAAGTGACTGCGCTATTTTTTCCAGGGTTTCGGGATCGCGATCATGCAGGCCATAGCGGCGAATAATGATCTCCCGCTGGCGCCCGTCCAACAGGTTCAGCCAGGAGTCGATGGTCGAGACGATAGCGGTTTCCTGAAGCAGGTCGGGCAGCGAAGTTGAATTCGCCGAGGGCAGGTAGTCACCCATCGTCATGTCGGGGTCAATTTTGAGCGGTTCATCCAGGGAACCGGGTTGTTCGCAGAGCGTTAACATGCGGTCGACCAGGAAGGGCGATTCTCCGAGCCATGTCGCAATATCCGCGGCACGGGGTTCCCGCGGCATTTTGCAGGAGAGCTGCCGATAAGCCCTGAGATAGAGGCTGATCTGCCGGACGATGTGAATCGGCAGCCGGACGGTTCGGCCCTGGTTGATCAGCGCTCGCTCAATGGTCTGGCGAATCCACCAGGCGGCGTAGGTGGAGAAACGGAAACCGCGTTCCGGGTCAAATTTTTCGATGGCATGGATCAGCCCGAGGTTGCCTTCCTCGATCAAATCCAGAAAAGGCAGACCCCGGTTCCGGTAATGGCCTGCCAGGGTCACTACCAGCCGGAGATTGCTTTCGATCATGATCTGGCGGGCTGCGGTATCCCCCTGCCGCACCAGTCTGCCGTAGTATTGTTCCTGCTCGGCATTCAAAAGTTGCGATTTTGCCATATCCCGCAGATACAGACGCTGGGCGTCATATTCTGCACTGGTGTCATCGGCCGGAGTCACCTCCGCGAGCGTAGTCTCGCCATCATCAGAGGCTGCATCGGTAGCGTCCTTCGGGACGTAATCTGTCCCCCCGTCATTCTCCGGCGACGGGGTCTCGACCAGCAGGTTTTCCATGGATCGGCCGGGTCCTGCGGTCATGCGGGTAGGGAGAACGGACACCTTAACAGGGCAGCTCAGCGGTAGCTCTCAAGCACCCGAATATAATTGGCCCTTTCCAGGGGTAGGGGATCGCTGACTTTCGCATGGCTGAGTAACCCCTTCATATCATCTATGGACTGAAAGCCGTGCTCGCCCATCCAGGCTTCAAGACCAGCGACGAGGTGTGCCGTGTAGTCAGGCCCCCTCCGTAGCAAGGCCGACGTTGTCATCACGGCATCGGCACCGGCCAGGAGATACTTGATCACCTCGACGGACGATTCGACGCCCCGCGTGGCGCCCAGCGAAGTCTTGAGTCGGCCATGCAGCAGGGCAATCCACTGCAGTGGCAGGCGCATTTCGCCGGCGTTGCTGAGTGTCAAGGTAGGCATCACCTTGAGGGAATCGATATCGAGATCCGGGCGGTAGAAGCGATTGAACAATACTAGGGCATCGGCCCCGGCTTCGTCGAGTTGTTTGGCCATGTGGCCGAACGCGCTGAAAAATGGACTCAGCTTCAGTGCCACCGGAATACTGACCGCCGCTTTCACCAGCCGCAGACTGTCAAGATAGCGTTGCTCGACCTGCTGTCCCGTCGTGAAGAGATCGGTTTCGATGGCAAAAATATTGAGCTCGATACCGCTGGCGCCCGCATGCTCGATCTGGCGCGCGTAATCTGTCCAACCCTGGCTGGTGACACAGTTCAGACTGGCGATGATCGGGATATCGGTGCTTTCCGCCGCACGGCGAACCAGGTCCAGATAGGCATGCGGACTGGTCGAGAAATCGTCGAAGTCGACTTCCGGGAAAAAACTCAGCGACTCGGCAAAGCTGTTCACGCCCTGATCCAGGGCATCGAGGAGTGCGGTTTGCTCCCGATGAATCTGCTCTTCGAACAGTGAAAACAGGACGACGGCGGCGGCGCCGCCATCTTCAAGCCGGCGAATACCATCCAGGCTCTCCGACAGCGGGGAGGCGGAGGCGATGACCGGATGTTTGAGGTCCAGCCCCATGTAGCGGGTTTTCAAATCCATGACGCGCTCTTGGTGAGTGATGGCTATCGTTCAGAGGACGGTTTGACGCTGGCATCCGGGTGGTACCGGTGCTGGTTGCGGCTTGCCATATCTTCGTAGATGTCCCATTTCTGGTGGACTACTTCCTGCGCCATCGCCATCAGTTGCTCGTATTGCCCGGGGTTGGTCCGGCTGAGCAGTTTGTAACGCAATTCATTTTCCGCATAGTTGCGGAACTTGGCGGTGGGACGCGGGGAATCCAGCACGAAGGGATTGGATTCGGTCTGCCGAAGCGCGGGATTGTACCGGATCAACGGCCAGTAGCCGGAGGCTACGGCCTGATCTTGCTGATGCAGACCCTTTTGCATGTTGATGCCATGAGCAATGCAATGGCTGTAGGACAAAATTATCGAGGGGCCCGGATAGGCTTCAGCCTCCCGGAAAGCCAGCAGGGTTTGCTGCGGGTTGGCGCCCATGGCGACACGGGCGACGTAGACATTGCCATAGGCAATGGCCTGCAGCGCCAGGTCCTTCTTGGCGACCGTCTTGCCGGCGGCCGCAAACTTGGCCACCGCGCCGAGCGGCGTGGCCTTGGACGATTGGCCACCGGTGTTGGAATACACCTCGGTATCCAGAACCAGCACATTGACGTTGCGGCCGGAAGCCAGTACGTGGTCCAGCCCGCCGGAGCCAATATCGTAGGCCCAGCCATCGCCGCCTACGATCCAGATGCTGCGCCGGACCAGATGGTCGATAACCGACAGCAGTTCTTTCGCGGCTTCATCATCGCGCTGCAGCAGCTGGGCCTTCAATTGGGCGACCCGCTCTCGCTGCAGGCGGATTTCCGATTCGGTGAGCTGACGAGCATTGATGATCGCATCGCAGAGACCCTGCTCCTGCAAGGAGTTCTGAATATTCTTTGTCAGCCGCCGCGCGAGGCTCAAGTGCTGGTCGGCGGCAAGCCGGTAGCCCAGACCAAATTCGGCGTTGTCCTCGAACAGCGAGTTGGACCAGGCGGGTCCCCGGCCCTCGGCGTTTTTCGTCCAGGGCGTGGTAGGCAGATTGCCGCCATAGATCGACGAGCAACCCGTCGCATTGGCTATCATCAAGCGGTCGCCGAACAGCTGGGAGAGCAGCCGGACATAGGGCGTTTCGCCACATCCGGCACAGGCGCCGCTGAATTCGAACAAGGGTTCAAGAAACTGGGTGCCGCGCACGGAGGAAAAATCCACCCGTGAGCGGTTATTGATCGGCAGACTCTCGAAAAACCGGATCGCCTCGCGATCGGCTTTGAGATCGGCGGCTTTCGGCTTCATGTTGATAGCCTTGAAGCCACTCTGCTTGGGGCTGATGGCCGGGCAGACCTCGGTGCAGAGTGAACACCCCGTGCAATCCTCCGAGTAGATTTGCAGGGTGTAGCGGGTATCGGGGAAGCCGCGCGCGCTGATGGGGGCGGATTTGAAACTCTCGGGGGCGCCTTCGAGCTGGTGGGCCTGATAGAACTTCGCCCGGATGACGCTATGCGGGCAGACGAAGCTGCAGTTTCCGCACTGGATGCAGAGATCGGGTTCCCAGATGGGCACGAAATCGGCGATGTTGCGTTTCTCCCAGCGGGTGGTGCCGGAGGGGTAGGTGCCATCAATCGGGAGCATGCTGACAGGCAATTCGTCGCCGCGTCCGGCCATCATCATGGCTGTGACGTTCTGGACGAATTCCGGTGCCTCGCGCGGGACTACCCGTGATTGGGTCAGAGTGCTGGTGGCTTCGGCGGGAACCTTGACCTCGTGCAGATTGGCGAGGGACTGGTCCACGGCAAGAAAATTCTTCCGTACGACATCATCACCTTTCTTGCCGTAAGTTTTCTGGATGGCTTCCTTGATTTTGCCGATGGCCGCATCGCGGGGCAGAACGTTGGCGAGGGCAAAGAAGCAGGTTTGCATGATGGTGTTGGTGCGGCCCGGCATGCCGGTTTCCAGGGCCACGCGCGTCGCATCGATGACAAAAAATTTGAGTTTCCGCTCGATGATCCGTTCCTGCAGTGTTCTCGGGAGTTTGTCCCAGACCGTATCGGAACCATGCGGACTGTTGAGCAGGAAGGTGCCCCCCGGCCGGGCATTGGCCACCACGTCGAGCTTCTCGATGAAACCGAACTGGTGACAGGCCACGAAATTGGCGGAAGCAATCAGGTAGGGTGATTCGATGGGATCGGGGCCGAAGCGGAGGTGGGAGGTGGTTTGAGAGCCTGATTTCTTCGAGTCGTAGACAAAATAGCCCTGGGCATGCAGATCGGTCGATTCGCCGATGATCTTGATGCTGTTTTTGTTCGCCCCGACCGTTCCATCCGCGCCGAGGCCAAAGAAAATGGCCCTGACGACATTGTCCGGCTCGATATCGAAAGCCTTGTCATAGTCGAGGCTGGTATGCGTGACATCATCGTTGATGCCCACGGTGAAGTGATTCTTGGGCTGGTCTTTTTTCAGTTCGTCGAGCACAGCCCTGGCCATGGCGGGATTGAATTCCTTGGACGAGAGTCCGTACCGTCCGCCGATGATTTTCGGTAGGTAGGACAGGTCGCCGTTGGAGTAGGCCTCGCTCAACACGGTTGTGACATCGGCATACAGGGGCTCACCGCTGGAACCCGGATTCTTGGTGCGATCCAGTACCGCAATGGCGAGTGCGGTGGCCGGGAGTTCGGCCAGGAAATGCGGCGCCGAGAAAGGCAGGCACAAATTAACCTGGATCACGCCGATCTTCTCACCCTGCCGGCGCAGATACGCCACGGTTTGCCTGACGGTATGGGCCGCCGAGCCCATGATCACGATGACCCGCTCGGCGTCCGGATGTCCATAATACTCGAACAGCCGATAGCGCCTCCCGGTCAGTTGGCCAAACCGGGCCATGGCCGCCTCGACTTCGCCCGGGAGCCGGTCGTAGAAGGGATTGACGCTTTCGCGGCCCTGGAAATACACATCCGGATTCTGCGCCGTGCCGCGGATGAAGGGATGATCGGGATTGAGCGCCCGACCGCGATGGGCGCGGACCAGGTTTTCGTCGATCATGGCGCGGATTTGCGCGTCGTCAATCAGGGTCAGTTTGTTGACCTCGTGGGAGGTACGGAAACCATCAAAGAAGTGCAGGAAGGGCACGCGCGAAGCCAGGGAGGCCGCTTGGGCAATCAGCGCCATGTCATGGGCTTCCTGCACGGAGGCTGAGGCAAGTTGCGCGAAGCCGGTGTTGCGGACCGCCGCCACATCGGAGTGATCGCCAAAGATCGAAAGACCTTGCGCGGCCAGCGCTCGTGCCGCCACATGGAAAACCGTCGGGGTCAGTTCCCCGGCGATCTTGTACATGTTGGGAATCATCAGCAATAGACCCTGTGAAGCGGTGAAGGTGGTGGTCAGTGCACCCGTCTGCAGCGCTCCATGCGCGGCCCCGGCGGCGCCGCCCTCGCTTTGCATCTCGACGACCAGGGGCACTTCGCCCCAGAGATTCGTCTTGCCGCCCGCAGACCATTGGTCGGCGAGTTCCGCCATGGTCGAGGAGGGTGTAATCGGATAAATCGCGCAGACCTCGTTAACGCGGTAGGCGACGTAGGCGACGGCTTCATTGCCGTCCAGGGTGATGACAGAGGATTTTTTCACGGTGCTTCGGAGTTATTCAGCGGTCATTTCGATGGCGTGGCAGGGGCATTGTTCGAAGCAGACGGCACAGCCAGTGCAGCGCTCATAGACGTATCGGTAGCGTTTTCCGGGGCCCAGCTTGATGATGGCATTTTCCGGGCAAGCGCCATAACAGCCATCGCATTCGAAGCAATTGCCACAGGAAAAGCAGCGTCGGGCCTCGAACACGGCTTCGGCTTCGGTGAGTCCCGATACGACTTCCTGGAAACCATAGCGGCGTTCTTCCGCGGCCACCTCGCTCTGGCGGCTTTGCCGGGCTTCGGTGAAGTACCAGAGGTTGAGCTTGTCGAAATGGACTACCTCGTGTTTTGGGGCGGCGCTGTAGGACGAACCCCTCAGGTAGGCGTCGATGCAGCGGGCGGCCTTCTTGCCATGGCCCACGGCAATGGTCACGGTGCGTTCGCTGGGGACCATATCGCCGCCCGCGAAGAGGCCCGGATAACCGGTCATCATGTTGGCGTCCACGATTACCGTGCCGTCTTTTTTGAATTCGATGTCCGGGATGGTTTTCAAGAATCCGGTTTCGGTGTCCTGTCCCAGGGCGAGAATCAGGGTATCGGCTTCCAGGGTTTCGAATTCGCCGGTGGGTTCGGGATAGCCTTCGGCATTTATGGCCATGACCTCCACGGTGATGCTGGATTGGTCGATGGTCTTGATACTGCGTAGCCAGTTGATCTTGACGCCTTCCTCCATGGCCTCATCCGCCTCGAAGGCATGGGCAGGCATGTGCTCGCGATCGCGCCGGTAGATGATCAGGGCTTCCTCGGCGCCCAGCCGCAGAGCCGTGCGGGCGGTGTCCATGGCCGTGTTGCCGCCGCCGTATACCGCGACCCGGCGTCCCAGCAAGGGTGTCTGGCCGGTGTTGGTATCATGCAGGAAACTGACGGCGTCGAGAATTTTTCCGGCATCGCGGGCGGGAATGTCCACCCGGCGGCTGATATGCGCGCCAATCGCCACGAAGACGGCGTCAAAGCGGCCCCGTTCCTTTTCGGCGAGGATATCCTCGACCTTGTGATTGAGTTTGATGGTGACGCCCAGGGCCTCGATACGGCGGATTTCGCCCATCAGGATGTTGCGGGGAAGCCGATAGGCGGGAATGCCGAAATGCATCATGCCGCCTGGCAGCGGTCCGGCCTCGTGAATTTCGACCACATGGCCCCGCAGTGCCAAGTGGTAGGCCGCCGACAGCCCGCTTGGCCCGGCGCCGACGATGAGAATCCGCTTGCCGGTGGGCTTGGCGTCCGGTGTGACTGACCAGCCTTCCTCCAGCGCCTTGTCCCCGAGGAACCGTTCTATCGCATGGATGCTGACGGGCGTATCGACTTCCGCGCGGTTACAACTGGTTTCGCAAGGGTGGTAACAGACGCGCCCGTGTACCGCGGGCATGGGGTTTTCCCGTACCAGGGCCTGCCAGGCCCGCTCATGCTGGCCCGCTTGCGCCAGGGCCAGCCAGGCCTGAATGTTTTCCCCCGCCGGGCAGGCGTTGTTGCAGGGCGGTAAAAGGTCGACATAGACCGGCCGGTGGGTGCGGACAGGGCCGGTGCCCCGGCCGTGCTGCAGGAGATCGGCCGGCGTGGTGAGGTCGCTATGTTTGGTATTGGTGTCGGTCATGATGATGGCAGGGGGTCAGTCGCCTAAAAGCAGGTCCTTGGCCTGGTTGATTTTTGCCGCAAGGTAGTCGGAGCCGCCCCGGTCGGGGTGAAGTTTCTGTATCAGACGGCGGTGGGCGCTGATGATTTCCTCGCGCGTGGCACCGCTGGTCAAACCCAGGATTTCATAGGCTTCGGCCTTGTCTAATGTTGAATGATCCTGATCGGGGGTATTCCCCTGAGCGCTTTCCTTCCAGCGATCACCATACATGCGATCGAGATAAGCGGCCAAGAGTCTAGCCGATTCCTGATCATTACGGGCATACAGCCGGTAAAGGTTCGCCAATTCGGGTAATTCCAGTTGGTTCAGGGTACGTCCCTTATGCAGCCCCTCAAGAATTTCACCGCTCAGATCGCCGGTCGCATGCTGGAGCTGCATGCGTAAATACCGGGATTGCACAGTCGACGCGGCCGGGCCGGTTCCGGCACCTTTCTGGCCCGTGCCCTGCTGCCGGTAACGTTGCCAGCGCGGCAGGTTCTGGACGATCAGCGGAATCAGTAGCGGCAGTAGGCGTGTGACTGTCGCGAACAGCGCCATCAGTATCGCTCCCAGTGCGGGAATCAGCACACCCAGGCGTCCGGTCAGAACCAGCACGAGCAACAGCAGGATACCCAGTCCGATCAAGGCTTGCGAAGTCGCGCTGTAGCGCGCCAGGGGCGCATTGCGCAGCAGCCTGCGGATACCCAGAGCCGCGATAACGATCAGAACCAGCAGGACCAGTTGCGCCATTAGTGTTGGGTAACCTGATGGGTCAGCTGCAAAGCCAACCCGCCGCGGACACGACCATAGGTTTCCAGTGCCGCCTGACCGCCCGCGGCATACGCCGCGACGGCACCCAGGAGATCGCCCAGCTGCCGGGCGCTGCCCGCATCGAAATGGCAGTGCGCGCCGCCGCTGAGTTT
>JAJRDJ010000294.1 GCA_028678445.1 Methylococcaceae bacterium | reverse complement strand
TCGGACCAGGGTTTGGCCGCGCTTGACCGGGCTGCCCGCCCGCACCGTGATGTCCAATAGCCTTCCGGAAAGCTTCGGGGCCACCTGGGTCACGGTGAGGGCCGCCACCGTGCCGGGCCAGCTGAAAACCGCCTCGGCCTCGCGCCGCTCGACGCGCACGGTCGTGCCGGGACGCGGCTTCTCGGCCACCACCGCCGCGCGTAAACCCGGCGGGGATTTCGGCTCGAAGCCGCCCTCCATCCAGACCAGGAGCAGCACCAGGCCGAGCGTGGTGGCGCCGATCTGGATGAGGGTCTTGCGGGCTGGGGCTTGAAAAGAATGGGACATGGCGTGGCCTTGAAGGGAGCTCAGATGGGGCGATGGGCTATGAGTGCCGATAAAGAACACCCGAATTTTGGCGCGGCACGGGCATCACCGGGTTTACCGCCAATGCCCAACCGCTTGCAGCAACTGGGCTTCCGCGACCTGCGCCTCGAAGTGCGCGACGATCGAGCGCAGCGTGGCCGAGGCCCGGTCAGTCTCGGCTTCCAGATATCGGGTCACGGTGGCCGATCCGCCATGGTATTGCTCGTGGACCAGCCGCAGCGCCTCTTCCGCCGCGGTCGCCCCGGCTTCGGCCACCTTGAGCCGGGCCAGGGCCTGTTCCAGCGTTGAATAGGCTTGCCGGACCTCGTTCTCGATTTCCAGCCGCGTTTTCTGCTCCATGGCCTGCGCCTCGACCACCCGGCGCTCGGCCGCCGAGATACGCGCATTGATGGCACCGCCGGCAAAGAGGTCCATCTCGGCATTGATGCCGATGCTGGTATTGGCCTTGTAGTCCGAAGGGTCCAGGTTGCGGCTGTTCGAGCCAGTGGCGGCATAGGCGTTGATGCGCGGCAGAATGGCGCCATTCGCGGCATCGAGCTCATGTTCTCGAATCTGCACCTGATGGGCGGCGGCCTGCATCTCCGGGCGCTGACTCAGCGCCTGATCGAACATGGTGAGCAGGCTGCCCTTGATGACCGGGACGGGGAGGTCGGTCTCGCGCAGCTCGGGCAGTTCGTTCCGGGCCTCGCCGATCAGGGTTTTCAAGGCGGAGCGCGACAGATTGATGGCGTTCCGGGCTTGCAACTCGGACTCGCGGGCCGCCGAGGAGCGCACTTCCAGAGACAGGACATCGCCCCGGAGTGCCATGCCTTCCGCCACGCGGGCCCGGGTCAGCTCCATCTCCTTCTCGACGGTATTGACCGAGCGTTGCGCGACTTCGACCTGCTTGGGCGCGGTCAGCGCCGCGTAATAGGCCGACGTCACCGCCGAAGCTAGCCGGTTGCGGAGGGCGGCATGTTCCAGCTCGGTTGCCTGGACACCGAGTTCGGCGGCCTTTTTCAAATAATCATCCTGGCCGCCACGGTACAGGTTGATGCGGCCGATCACCTCGGGCCGGAAATTCTCCACCCAGCCGGGATTGTTGATCTGTCCATTGAAATCCGTAGGGCTCGCGTTGAAACGCCGTTGGGCGACGATGTAGGAGAACGCCAGCGCCGGGTTATTGGTGTAGTCATAGCCGACCCGCGCCGTCAGTTGCGGATAAAAGCCGGCCGCCACTTCCGCGACGCGCGCTTCCGCCTGACCGATGCGGGCGATGGCGGCGGCCAGGTCCGGGTTCTGGGCAAAGGCCAGCTCGATGGCGTCCGGCAGGCTGAGCGTGCGGCTGGCAACGGTCTTGGCAAGGGCACCTTGAGCTACGCTAATGCCAAAAACCGATAGCCATGCAATACCGGCTAGCGGGGTCCACGAGCGCCGAAAGCGTTTACTCATTCCTGGAAATGCCTTTATCTGGTTTGCCTGATATCCTGCTTGGAAAGACTGGTCCGGTAGGGTTGTATATTAGCAGATCATTATATGAATTGGGTCCGTGCGGAAATTTGCGTCCATGTGCCGCGTTGGCTCTCCTCCAACGGCGCATCGATTCATTGAAACCTACGCGCCACTTTTTTTGGTTTATTGGTCGGGAGCTTCCTGGTTTTCAGTCTACCTGGTAAATGCGCTGCTCAGGTGTTCCCTTAGCTGATCGCCTTCCCGGTAGATGAGCAGGGCCTTGAGCTTTTCCGTCTCGGCAATCCTGGCGCCTTCGGTTTCACCCACGCAGAGGAGGGCTGTGGACCAGGCGTCGGCGAGGGTCGGGTTTTCATCCAGCACGGTGGCGGAGAGCAGGTTATGGGCGACGGGCATCCCGGTCCGGGGGTCGATGATGTGGGAGTAGCTTTTGCCTCCCGACTCGAAGAAATTGCGGTAAGTGCCGGAGGTCATGACGGCGAGCCCGGCGGCTTCGTGGAGGTCGAGGACCCGCTGCACTTCCCGCACCATGGGGGTGGGTTTTTCGATGGCCACTCGCCAGGGACTGCCATTGGCCTTGACGCCCTTGACTTTCATCTCGCCGCCGATTTCGGCCAGATAGTTCTGGATACCGAGGTTTTCCAGATCCTGGGCAATGACGGCGACGGTGTAGCCCTGGGCAATCGAATCGAGGCTGATCTGGAGTTCCGGGTCCCGCTTGCGCAGCCGGTTTCCAGCAGTGTCCACCTCCAGCTTGTCCATGCCGACATGTGCCATGACCTTCTGAATGGCCGCCGTATCCGGCACGGTTTGCTCATGCCGGGCGAAACCCCATAATTCGGATAGCGGTTTGACGGTCAGATCGTAACAGCCATCCGTACGGTCGTGGATTTCCCGGGCAACGTTCACCAGATGGATGATGGTGGGGGGGACGTCCTGCCATTCTGTGGTCTTTTGCTGATTGAAGCGTGAAATGGCGGAGTCATTCCGCCAGTTCGAGAGTTGTTCGTCCACCTGCCGGAAGATGGTTTCGACATCGGCTTTAATCGTCTCGGCCGTTACCGGCAGGCCGTTGAGTACCATCTTGAGGTGATAGCTCGTGCCCTGGATGGCACCCGAAAGGGCCGTTTCAGTGGGGCTCTGGCATGCCGTAAGGACGAGCGAAAGGGCCAGCAATGGCAGGGTGGGATAATTCATGGAAGCCCGGGGGTGGAGTAAAAGCTGTCATTTTATTCCTTTAATTACCCGGGGAGCAGGGTAGGCGATCGGAGGCGCTCGGCGGTTGCATCATGGCCGCTGCACCGTGATACTGCCTGTCATTCCTGAATCGCTAGTACTGAATCGTCATGGAAGCCATGGAACCTTGGGTATTCCCGCCCGTCATCACGGCCTTTCTGCTGACCGTCGGCATGAGCCTGCTGCTGGGTCTGGGGCTGCGCGAGTATTACCTCGTCAATCAGAACCGAATTGTGTTCGGTTCGACCCGGACCTGCATGCTGATTGGCCTTATCGGTTTTGTGCTCTTTCATCTGCAGCCGGGCGGTGCCTTGTATCTGTGCGGCCTCCTGGTGCTTGGCTTCTGGCTGGGGTTGTTCTACCACTTCAAGTTGGTCCAGCAGCAAACCGGCATGCTCGGCATACTGCTGGCGCTGATGAGCTATACCGTGGGCCCGATCAGCCTGACGTTGCCTTACTGGTTTCTCATTCTCTATGTCATCGGGGCGCTGTTCATCCTCAATGCCAAGGAGAATATCCGCCTGCTGACCCTAAGGATGGCGAACGAGGAGATCATCACCCTCGCCAAATTCCTGGTGCTGTCGGGGGTGATACTGCCGCTGACCTCGCGGGAGCCGCTGGCGCCGTTCCTGCCGGTATCCATTCATCAGACCTGGCTGGCGGTGGTGGTCATCAGCGGCATTTCCTACCTCAGTTATCTGGTCCAGACCTATTTTCTTCAAGGCCGGGGTCTATTGCTGACCGGCGCGATCGGTGGGTTTTACTCCAGCACGGCGGCGACCATCGTGGTGTCACGTCAAGCGCATCAATATCCGAATAGTTCGACCCCAGGGCGAAACTACCCTAAGAAAATTTATTTCGGTCATACAATAGGTTGCCGTTAGTTCTGGACAACGCCCCGCCGGGAGGGTATAAAGCACGTCGATAGCCAACTGTCCGAGACCTTGTGCTTGAATCTTCGAGAAATCATCTTACAGCCGGTTATTTCCGCCGAAGAGGAACGTTTCCAGTCGTTGATGCAGGCGCATCACTACCTGGGGGCGTTGCCGAAGATCGGCCATACACTTTGGTATGTGGCCTGCTGGCACGGCGAGTGGATGGCCTTGCTGAGCTTCTCCGCCGCCGCCTGGAAGTGCGCCGCGCGGGATGCCTGGATCGGCTGGGATTTCCGTCACCAGTATGATCGCCTCCACCTGATCGCCAACAACAGCCGCTTCCT
>JAJRDJ010000044.1 GCA_028678445.1 Methylococcaceae bacterium | reverse complement strand
TTCATGATTCTGCCGAACGTCGGCCTGAACGAGTGGGGTCACACCTTCTGGTTCATGGAAGAGCTGTTCGTAGCGCCCCTGCACTACGGCTTCGTCTTCTTCGGCTGGTTGGCACTCGCCATCGCCGGCGTGCTGCTGCAAGTCTTCGCCAGCTTTGGCAACCTGATCGGCAACGATCTGTGCCCCGACCTTGCCAAGTAAGCCAGGTTAATCCTCGATCGATAATCCGGGAATCTAGCCAGAACCCCCGCCGACGCAAGCCGGCGGGGGTTTTTTATGGGTATCGCCCCGCCCTCGCGTCGCTCCCGTTTCCACCCGGCATGACAAGAGCGAAGCCGGCAGGCGATAAGCCGATGCGGTACAATTCTGCCCTTGATTTTTTCTCTTTTCTTGCTTGGGATTTCTTGTGGAAAGCTTTCACGGCACTACCATCGTCTCCGTTCGGCGCGGCAATCAGGTGGTCATCGGCGGGGATGGTCAGGTAACCCTGGGCAACACCGTCATGAAGGGCAATGCCCGCAAGGTGCGCCGGCTCTATCATGGGAGGGTGCTCGCGGGATTTGCCGGGGCGACGGCGGATGCCTTCACGCTGTTCGAGCGTTTCGAGGGCGAACTGGAACGGCAACGCGGCAACCTGACCCGGGCCGCCGTGGAGCTGGTCAAGGACTGGCGCACCAACCGCATGCTGCAGCGCCTCGAAGCCCTGCTGGCGGTGGCCGATGACAAGGCGTCGCTGATCATTTCCGGCAATGGCGATGTGATCGAGCCGGAAAATGGCCTGATCGCCATCGGGTCCGGTGGCCCGTTCGCGCAATCCGCTGCCCGCGCCTTGCTGGAAAATACCGAACTCGGGGCCCGCGAGATCGTCGAGAAATCGCTGCATATCGCCGCCGATATCTGCATCTATACCAACCGCAACCTCACCATCGAAGAGCTGGAACTGCCAGCGGAGTCCATCAGATCATGACGGCCATGACGCCCAGGGAAATCGTCCAGGAACTGGACAAGCACATCATCGGCCAGGCCGACGCCAAGCGCGCGGTCGCCATCGCCTTGCGCAACCGCTGGCGGCGCTCGCAGGTCGAGCCCGAATTGCGGGAAGAGATCACGCCCAAGAACATCCTGATGATCGGCCCGACCGGAGTGGGCAAGACCGAGATCGCGAGGCGGCTGGCCCGGCTGGCCAATGCCCCCTTCATCAAGGTCGAAGCCACCAAGTTCACCGAGGTGGGCTATGTCGGGCGCGATGTCGAATCCATCATTCGTGACCTGGTCGATGCCGCCGTCAAGATGGCGCATCAGGAGGAGATGGAAAAGGTCAAAACCCGTGCCGAACGCGCTGCCGAGGAGCGCGTTCTCGATGCCCTGCTGCCTGGCGTGTCTGGCTGGACCGGCGATGAATCGGGCGAGGAGGAATCACCGACCCGGCAGAAATTCCGCCAGAAGCTGCGGAACGGCCATCTAGACGACAAGGATATCGACATCGAAATGAGCGCGGCGCAGGTGGGCGTGGAAATCATGGCGCCGCCCGGCATGGAGGAAATGAGCAGCCAGTTGCAGAACATGTTCCAGAACCTCCACGCCGGGCGTACCAAGAACCGCAAGCTAAAGGTCCGCGACGCGCTGAAAGCGCTGCAGGAAGAAGAAGCCGACAAGATGATCAACGACGAGGACGTCAAGCTGCGCGCCGTCGAGGCGGTGGAGCAGAATGGCATCGTCTTCATCGATGAAATCGACAAAATCTGCAAGCGCGGCGAGCATGGCGGTCCGGACGTGTCCCGCGAGGGCGTGCAGCGCGATCTCTTGCCGCTGGTCGAGGGCTGCACCGTCAGCACCAAATACGGGACGGTCAAGACCGACCACATTCTGTTCATCGCCTCGGGTGCGTTTCATCTGTCCAAGCCCTCCGACCTGATTCCCGAGATGCAGGGCCGCTTCCCTATCCGCGTCGAACTCAGCGCGCTGGAAGCCGCCGATTTCGTGCGCATCCTGACCGAGCCGGATGCCTCGCTCACCGAGCAATACATGGCGCTGCTGGAGACGGAAGGCGTGAAACTGGAATTCGCCGAAGACGGCATCGCCCGCATCGCCGAAATCAGTTGGGAAGTAAATGAGCGCACCGAAAACATTGGCGCTCGGCGCCTGCATACCGTCCTCGAACGGCTGCTGGAGGCAATTTCCTACGAGGCGCCGGAACGGGCCGGGGAAGCCGTCGCGGTGGATGCCGAGTATGTCAATCATCAACTTGGCCAGATTGCCCGGGATGAGGATTTGAGCCGCTACATACTCTGAGCCAGGACTGTCGATGACCGCGCCCATTCCCACCGAAATCAAGCTGCATCAGCAATCCCGCATTCTCGAAGTGGCCTTCGAGGATGGCACCCGGTTCGAGCTGCCCTATGAATTCTTGAGGGTCTATTCGCCGTCCGCCGAGGTGCGCGGTCATGGCCCGGGTCAGGAGGTTTTGCAGCTCGGCAAACGGGACGTGAGCATTAAGGAAATCCGCCCGGTCGGCAATTACGGTATCTGCCCCACCTTCAGCGACGGCCACAATACCGGCATCTACACGTTCGAATACCTGTATGAACTCGGCGCCCGCCGGGAACAGCTCTGGAGCGAATATCTCGCGCGGCTGGCGGAGGCCGGCCACCCACGGCTCCATTGATTGACCCACACCCGGCGCCCGCCGGGTTCTCCACCGCCACAGACCACGAGACATGCCATGACTGATTCAACCACCCACTTCGGTTTTCGCCAAGTGCCCGAGGGCGAGAAGGCACGGATGGTCAAATCCGTGTTCGATTCCGTGGCGGGCAAATACGACCTGATGAATGACCTGATGTCGCTGGGCATCCACCGCATCTGGAAGCGCATCGCCCTGCAGTTGAGCCATGTCCGCTACGGGGAAAAGGTGCTGGACCTCGCGGGCGGCACCGGCGACATGACCTTGCTGTTCCGCGACCGCGTCGGCGACAAGGGCCAGGTCGTGCTGTCGGACATCAATGCCGAAATGCTTACGCGCGGGCGCGACCGTCTGGTCGACGAGGGCATCACCAGCGGCGTGGAGTTTGCGCAGATCGACGCCGAAAAGCTGCCGTTCCCGGATAATTCTTTCGATTGCGTATGCATCGCCTTCGGTTTGCGCAACGTGACGCACAAGGAGGAAGCCCTGAAAGCCATGCATCGGGTACTGAAACCCGGCGGCCGCGTGATCATCCTTGAGTTCTCCGAGGTGCAGGGGGCGCTGTTCAAGAAAACCTACGATGTCTACTCCTTCAAGCTCTTGCCGCTAATGGGCAAGCTGATCGCGAAAGATGCAGAGAGTTATCGCTATCTGGCGGAAAGCATCCGCATGCATCCCAACCAGGAGACGCTCAAGCGCATGCTGACCGAGGCTGGCTTTGAACGGTGCGAATATTTCAATCTTACGCATGGCGTGGTGGCCATTCACCGGGGTTATAAAATTTGAGCGCGATCCATCATCCCCTGCTTGCAGCCAGTCTCACCGAGAGCCTGCGCACACTGATCCGTCAGCATTTGAGCGAGACACCACCCGAGGGCCGTTCCCTCATGGAACGTTTGTCCGGCCAGGTGATTGCCTTGCGGCTGGAGCCGTTCGGCAAGCTGATTTACCTGTGTCCCACAGCCGAGGATATCCAGATACTCACCGAAATCAGCGGTGAGCCTGATGTGACGATCGCCTGTAATCTGGCCGCGTTTGCCAGGGCCAGCTTTGGCGGCACTCAGGAGAGTCTCAAGGCGTCAGACCTTGAGGTGATTGGCAATGCCGAAACAGCACAACAATTTCAGGCGCTCAGCCAGGCCTTGAAGATTGACTGGCAGCGCTTTTTATCCCGCTATCTGGGCTACCGGCTGACGGGGTCGATTCTCGCCCTAGCACGGGCCGGGCGGGAATGGACCCGCGACTCCCTCGATGCCGCCCAAGCCGATATCGCGGTATTCCTGCGTGAAGAAACGCGATGGCTGCCGGACAGCTCGGAAACCGATGCTTTCCATGCCGAGGTGGAC
>JAJRDJ010000293.1 GCA_028678445.1 Methylococcaceae bacterium | reverse complement strand
TGATCAGGCGAAAACTTTCGTTATTGATTTTCGCAAAGGTCGAAACCTGGGAAATGTCGATGCAGACCAGGGTGAAATTATGATCCTGATCGAGACGACGTATCCGGCGTATCCGCTCCAGCCCCTCCTTGTTATCCATGCGGCAGCCGAACGCATAGGATGAATCGGTGGGATAAACGATGACCCCGCCTGCACGGATAATCTCGACACAACGCTTGATCAGGCGCGGCTGAGGGTCCTGGGGATGAATATGGAAAAATTGCGACATGGGGCCATTCTACTATATGGGCCCGTGGTAGGGATGATGCGCCGTGGGGCATTGGCGAGAGGCCTGCCCTCTGTCGCTGGCGCTCAGAAAGGATGCCGGGGTGGACAAGCCCATCGGGAAGTTGCGATCGAGCGTCGATACATAGGCTGCATAGGCTTCCTGGTAGCGGGCAAATAGTTGCTTATCCGTGTCCGGGAGGCTGTTCCACTCCACTACGCCTGGGTTACGGGGAGGCAGTTGGGTGTTGGCGGGAATCAGGCCCAAGTCTTTCTGCTTCTGGAACCGGGCGGCCCGGACGGCATCCCAGCCGGCCGCATACTGGCCCTTGACCTTCTTCAACAGGTCCGCGCGCGGGTTGAGCGGCGCATGGACGGCATTGTCCGCCAGATACAGCAGGAAGGGCTTTTTGGGATCCTTCCGTTTCGCCGTCTTAATATAGTCAATGGCCTTGGTGGTCCAGAGATCTGAAGTTTGGAAGTTGCGGGAGTATTTGTCCAAGGTCACGCGAGTGTTGCCCTCGTAGAGCACATGCGGATGCTGCGGATGGGTTTCCCCGTCGAGAAATCCATAGTACTGATCAAAGCCCCTCTGCAATGGCCACGAATCGTAAGGTCCTTCCTTTACGCGATTAGCGGTCTGCGTCAAATGCCATTTGCCGGTGGCGATAGTGCTGTAGCCGTTGTCCCGCAGCACTTCCGCTAGGGTGACGACGTTATGCTGAATCTGGCCGGCATAGCCTGGATAGCCTGGATTGGTATCCGCGATAAAGCCCACGCCCGCCGAATGCCCGTTGACACCGGTCAACAGGGCGGCGAGGGTCGGGGAGCACAGGGAATGCGTCGTATAGTTGCGGAACCGGAGGCCGTTCTGGGCGAGTTTGTCCAGGCTGGGCGTCGGGATTTCCGAACCATAGGAACCCAGATCGGAGTAGCCGAGGTCATCCGCCAGCACCACGATAATGTTGGGCGCGCCGGGCGGAGCCGCGTGCGATACCGGCGGTTTGGCGGCTGGCGCGGTGCCCTGGGGTGTGGGCGCTGGCCACCAGGGCGTGGAGGTAGCAAGGGTCTTCCCGGCCGTGCCCTGGAAGCCATAATAGGGCGCTGTCGAGGGGTCCGCCGCCAGCACTGTGCTGGCTGAACCCATCAACAAGGCGACACCCAGGCTAATGGCCGAAAAACGATGCGATGCAGCCGTGACCTTAACGGACGTGGGAGGCTGCGTCTCACGTACTGATAAATGGCTAGTCATAAAATCACCCTGATAATCCTGATCGAGTTCTGGCCCAATATCCATGATGCGCGCGGAGAGTAGTAGGCGGGGTGTTCCACCATATAGTGAGATTGCGGACCATGGAGCTAATAAAATCCCACCGCCACTGCATGGCAGCTACATTAAGCAGGGCAGAAACCATGCCAATACCCGAATTGGCTGGCTGGGTCGGTCTGTACCTGTCAAAGGGGGGAATCTCAGGCAAACCTGCTGTTGAAACACCAGCGTATCAGCAGCAAGTGTTGACTGAGCCACAGTTGGCTGAGTAAAGGCACGTGGTCTGCGCTGGCTGTTATCAGTTTTCGAATACCAATAACGGAGCGGAATGATTCCGTTACAGCGGTGGAGCGGCCGAGTGAAATTGGCGGCGTTGCCGCATTTCAGGAGATGGGCGAAATCGAGGTTTCGAAGTGCGGATCACCGGTTCATTTCTGTGGCCCCAACGGCCTGATGAGGTGATGGTAATATGCGGTCGCATTGTGGAAGGGTCCGCCCTTCGGTTCGGGTTGTTCAAATCAAACCCAGGGGGTGAAGGCATGAGAAAACAGCTAACGATGAGTTGGGGGGTAATCGGTCTGCTTGCCTCCATGGCCCAGATGGCCTTGGGCGAAGAAGCCGCGATCACCGAACGCGCGGTATTGCCGTTGCCGGAACCCCAATACCCGCCCATCACCGAGCTGGATGTCCGAATCGCCACCCCGCCGCCTCGCTTTGCGGTCACGGCTCCGGCGGGCGCACCGAATGTGTTGATTGTCCTCATTGACGACTTCGGCTTTGGCCAGTCCAGCGCTTTCGGCGGCCCGATCCCGATGCCCACCGCGGAGCGGCTGGCGCAGAACGGCCTGCGCTATAACCAGTTCCACACCACGGCCGTCTGCTCCGCCACGCGCATGGCGCTGCTGACCGGGCGCAACCATCACACCGGCAACATGGGTTCGATCACGGAGGCCGCCACCGCGTTTCCCGGCAACACCGGCGCAAGGCCCAACAGCGTCGCGCCCCTGGCCGAGACGCTGCGGCTCAATGGTTACAGCACCGCCGCATTCGGCAAATATCACGAGACCGCCGCCTGGGAGGTCAGCCCCTCCGGCCCGACCGACCGCTGGCCGACCCGCTCCGGCTTTGACAAGTTCTATGGCTTTATCGGCGGCGAGACCAACCAGTGGGCGCCGCTGGTCTACGATGGCCTGACCCGTGTTGAACTGCCCAAGACGCCCGGTTATCACTTCATGCAGGACATGACCGACCAGGCCATCCATTGGGTGCATTTCCAGCAGGCACTGACGCCGGACAAGCCGTTCTTCATGTACTTTGCGCCGGGCGCTACACATGCGCCGCATCATGTGCCGAAGGATTGGATCGCCAAATTCAAGGGCCAGTTCGACCTGGGCTGGGATAAGTTGCGCGAGGCGACGCTTACCCGCCAGCAGCAACTGGGCATCGTCCCCGCCGGTACCCCATTGGCACCCAAACCGGCGGCGATCAAGGACTGGGATCAGCTCACGGCTGAAGAAAAGAAACTCTTCGCCCGGCAAATGGAGGTGTTTGCCGCCTACGCCGCCTATACCGACCAGGAGATCGGCCGCCTGGTGAAGGCCATCGAAGACATGGGCGATGCGGATAACACGCTGATCTTCTATGTGCTGGGCGATAACGGCGCCAGCGCCGAAGGCGGCATGAGCGGGTTGTTCAATGAGTACACCTATTTCGCCGGGGTTCAGGAATCCGTC